>DPMS01000530.1 GCA_003541285.1 Actinomycetota bacterium | reverse complement strand
GGCGAAGCGCGTCCTGGGAGAGCGTGAGAATACGGGCGACAATGGGCCGCGTTTCGTCGCGCTGCCACTGCTCCAGATGCCCGCGGCTGGCCAGACGATAGCCGACGATGACGTTGACGAGCGACAGGGCGGCAGCCGCGAAGGCTGCTATAACGGCCCAATTCATGCAGGACAGTCTCGCTGTGCCAGGCATCCTGCGGGCGCTTTTCCAGCGTCGGCACCACTCACGATGCCCGCTTGAGCCAGACGCAGACCTGCGGCGCTGTCACGTCTATGGCCGGGGAAGGGGAACGCGCAGATGATCCCGGGCTGGCCGTACTCGGTGGTCGCGGCGCTGGAACCAGGCCGCACCTCGTGGATGGCGCCGCTGGACACGGCCCGGCTCGGCCCCGATGATGACGAGACCGAGGTCACCGCTGCCCAGGTCCGTGAGGTCGTGGGCCGCCTGATCGCCGCCGGGCACTGGCGCAGCGGCGACCCGGACATCCTGGTCGTCTCCGACGCTGGGTACGACATCGCCTGCCCGCTCGCCGCAGACCTGCGCCTGCCCTGGGAGAAGCCGACCCCGCCGGGGCGGCTCACCCCCGCCCGGGTGCGCCGGGGATTCCGCAGCATCCGCGCGACCCTGCCCTGCCCCGCCGGCGCACCGAAACCCGGCAAACCCGGCCCCGGACGGCCGCCGGGCTCGAAGAACCGCCGCTCGGCACCCATCTGCAGCGTCGGCAAGACCAGCGCCAAGGAGCCCTTCGCGCCTCGCCCAGGTCAGCAACGCGGTGAAGCTGCAGTCGAAGGCCGGATGTTCTCTGGCCGCGATACCTGCAAGGCGCCATCCCTTGGCTGGTGCGCAGGCACCTGTTCGCCGGACCGCCTCGTGCACGTCGCCGAAGCTGCGCGCCTCGAGATGCTCGGTACGGTCCTTGTGGACGAACGGAATCCGTCCGCCGTACCCAACCATGAAGCGCCGGGCAGCGCGCCTTCCACGGCGAGATAGGCAAGATCGCTGGCTGCGGTGAAAAGGTCGTAGTCGAACAGGCCGTGGTAGAAGACCGCACGAAGGCGTGCGACCGTCTGAGCCACCTCATCGTCGACCGCGTCGCTCAGGGGCAGCGCGACCAGGCTACGCAGGAACTTGGCCGAGGCCTCCGGACGCATGACGTGCGACGTCGCGAACCCGAGCGAGGTGAAACGAAGTGTCGTCTGATCGGGTTCGCGAAGCTCCTCATAGAAGGACATGGCAGGGTTCTGGACACGCGCCGCGATCGGTCGCCGCGCACCTGCTGGCATCGCTGATGACACACCGCACGCGAAGAATGGCGTGTTGACTGGGCACGTGCCTGGTTACACCCGGGCGATACCGCCATGTGGGAGGAGGGCTGATGGCCGATTGGGCGCCAGCAGTTCCGCGCCTGTATGTCTCTGCGCCCAGCGATCTTGACCTGCGGCCGCTCCTCGACGGGCTGAAGCGACGCGGGACTGAGCCATATGTGCTCTCGGACGTGGCGCCGCTTGGTGCCGAGATTCTGCAGAGCCTGCGGTTGGCGATCGAGCGCGCCGATCGAGTGCTTGTGGTCGTCGGCGACGCCCCGTCGCCCAATCCTATGTTCGAAGCTGGTCTTGCGCTCGGGCTTGGGAAGCCCGTCCTGATCATCGCTGCTCCCGGTGCGACCGTCCCTGCCGACCTCGCAGGGCAGGTCATCGTTCGAACTCGCCCCGACGACCTCGATGCGATCAACTTCGCGCTCGATCAGGTTCAACAGCGCGTGCCCGTGGATACTCGCCTTACTCCTCGGCCGAGCGGACGCCCGCTCGGGGCGGAGGTGGCCAACCGGCTGCTGGCACGGCTGAGCGAGGCGGGCTTGACGGAAGCGGCCGCGGTCACGGTCCTGGCTGAGGCCCTCGAAGCGAGCGGGGTCACAAGCGCGGCGAGCACCGGCCGTGATGCCCGGTTCGATCTCGGCGTCTGGTCCGATGACTTGGAAGCGATCGGCGGCAACCCCCTGCTTGTGGAGGTGAAGCGGTCATTCACGCCCGGGGCGGTGGAGCAGGTGCTGCACTACCTCGTCGCCCACCCCACGGCGCGTCTTGGGCTGGTCGTGTATCTCGAGCCGACGGCGGGGGAAGGATCGCGGGAAGCGCTCGACCAGACCCGGTATCCGGTATTGATCATCTCGCTCCGGGAGCTTCTCCGCCGCATGGCGTCGGCCAGCTTTGCCGAAGTCATCCGGGACATGCGCAATTGGAGCGTCCACGGAACGCCCCCGCCGTGACCGCCATCGACCAGCGGCGGGTCGCCGACCTTCTGGCTGACGGCGACCACGCAACGACGACGACTGCGCGCGGGCGTGCCCTCGAGGAGCTCGTGGTGTACCTCTTCGAGCTGGTGCCGGGCGTGTCTGTGACCGCGCGCAACGCCCTCAACGCGTTCCACGCCGAGGAGATCGACGTTGCCTTCTGGAACGACGGCGATCCGGCCGGTCTGCGCATGTTCGACCACATCCTCCTGGTTGAGTGCAAGAACTGGAGCATGCCGACGGGCTATCCGGAACTTGCGGTGTTCAACGACAAGCTGACGAGTCGCGGCCGACCGATGGGGATCTTCGTCGCTACTGCCGGCATCACCGGAAAGCCGGCGGACCGCACGGCAGCCCACGAGGTCCTCGGCCGGGCCCTGGCGCAAGGCCGAGAGATCATCATCGTCACGCGGCGGGAGATCGAAGGGCTGGGGGACACCGACGATCTCGTGCGGCTGCTGAAGCGGAAGCGAGCGCAGCTCGCCGTCTCAGGGACGATCTTCGAGCAATAGGCTGCCCACCAGCCCGGCGACCGCCGACGCGGTCTACGTCAGGGTCGTGCCCTGCCCGCTGCACATCGGCAGCTCGAGCTGGCCCAGGCAGAGCTGTGCCGTCGGCGGCATGGTACGCACAGCCCCTCGGTGACCAGGCCCAGTGCGATGACCAGGCCAGAGACGCCCTGGAAGCGCTTATGCCAGTGACCATTTCCGTGCTGGTGATCGGCTGCCGTCATGACGTGCCCCTCCACTGGCCCGTCGGGCAGTATGAGCAGCACACACTGCACCGGACCGTCCCCGGGTGATGGCAGTGGCGACCGTACCGGCGGAGGCGCCGCGTCCGTGCTCGTGCGCAGGTACGGTACAAACGCGGGGGATTCTCCGCCAGGAGTCTCAGGAGTGTCAGCTTCGCAAGTCAGCGTTCCGCGGCTACTGAGTCTCAACCCGCGCTCGCCGAGCCCGCGGCCGCGGGCACTGACACTACTGACACTCCTGATCGTCATTCCTGCGACGCCGACATCCAACCGGTGGCGCTGGTGTGCCAGTACGTAACGGCCCCAGAAGGCATGTGAGAGCGATATGGCCGTGGCCGTGCCTCGGGTGCGGCGGGCCGGGCGTCAGGGGG
>DPMS01000841.1 GCA_003541285.1 Actinomycetota bacterium | reverse complement strand
GGGGCGACCGAGTTCTCCAAGGACTCGGGCCGCAGCGAGCTCCGGCTGGCCGTCGAGGCGACACAGGCAGCGCTGGCCGACGCAAGGCTGAGTCCCTCCGATGTGGACGGGCTCGTGACCTTCACCATGGACAACACCGCTGAGGTGGCGCTCGCCCGCGAACTTGGCATCAGCGAACTGCGGTTCTTCAGCCGCGTGCACTACGGCGGCGGTGCCGCCTGCGGATGCGTGCAGCAGGCGGCGATGGCGGTCGCCACCGGGATCGCCGAGGTGGTGGTCTGCTACCGCGCGCTGAACGAGCGTTCCGGGCATCGCTTCGGCCAGGTGTCCGTGGCCGCCGCGTCGGCACCGACCTCAGCCGGGGTGGACAACAGCTGGCACTACCCGATGGGGCTGGGCACCCCGGCGGCGACTGTCGCGATGGTCGCCCGGCGCTACATGCACGACTACGGCGCGGCCAGCGAGGATTTCGGCGCTGTCACGGTGACGGTCCGCCGGCACGCCGCGACCAACCCGCATGCCTGGTTCTACCAGCGGCCGGTGACACTCGCCGAGCACCAGGAGTCGCGGTGGATCGCCGAGCCGCTGCGGCTGCTGGACTGCTGCCAGGAAAGCGATGGCGCGGTCGCGGTCGTCGTGACCAGCCTGGAGCGGGCACGCGACCTGGCGCAGCGGCCAGCGGTGGTCCGCGCCGCCGCCCAGGGCAGCGGCCCCGGCCAGTTCATCATGACCAGCTACTACCGGGACGAACTTGGGCTGCCCGAGATGGGGGTGGTGGCCAGGCAGCTGTGGCGGCAGGCCGGGATCGGGCCGCAGGACGTGCGGGTCGCGGTGCTCTACGACCACTTCACGCCGTACGTGCTGCTGCAGCTGGAGGAACTGGGTTTCTGCGGGCGCGGCGAGGCCCGGCAGTTCATCGCCAGCGGTGCTCTGGAGCTGGACGGGACGCTGCCGCTCAACCCGCATGGCGGCCAGCTGGGTGAGGCCTACATCCACGGCATGAACGGCATTGCCGAGGCGGTCCGCCAGATCCGCGGCACGTCGGTCAACCAGGTGAGCGGTGATGGCCCGGTGCTGGTCACCGCCGGCACCGGGGTGCCCACCAGCGGCCTGGTCCTCGGCCCGGACTAGCGTCAGGCCGGGCGGCCTGCGGCGGCGGCCAGGGTCATATCGTCCCTGCCGCAATGGCCTGTGATATCCACGGAATGATCTCATCGAGCGCTTCGCTGAGCGTGGTCGCCGCCTCGAACCCCAGCAGCCGTTTGGCCTTATCGGTGGCCGGGACGCGCCGCTGCACGTCGTAGCGGAAGGGCTCGTCGTGCTGGATCCGCAGGGGCACACCGTCGCCCTTGATCTTCCGCCAGATCAGCCTGGCCAGCTGGAGCACGGTGGTGCTCTCGGCGGTAGAGAGGTTGAAGTCCTCATTCCAGGCTTGCGGGTGAGTCATCGCGATCACGATGCCCCTGGCCAGGTCTCCCCCGTACGTGTAGTGGCGCACCTGGTCTCCGGTGCCAAGGATATGCAGCGGATCCTGGCCCTTGAGGACCTTCTGCACCAGGTCGGGTACGACGTGGCTCATGGCGAGCCGGAGGTTGCCGGACAGTATCTGCTCGTCGCCCAACGCCCGGGTCTCACCGGTGCCCATGCAGTTGAACGGGCGGACGATGGTGAACGGCAACTGGTACTGATCCCAGGCTGCCCGGGCGAAGTACTCCACGGCCAGCTTCTGGAAGCCGTAGGAGGACAGCGGCGGTGGGATTTCCCGCTCCTGGCCCTCATATGAGGGCCAGTGGTCTGCGCTTTCGAACACCATCGACGACGACAGGAAGGTGACCTTGCGCAGCCTGCCCTCGCGATGCGCCCTGATCGCGGCATCACAGGTGGCCGCGATGATCCGCTCGTTCGTGGCCAGCAGGTCGTAAGGGTAGGTGTGGAAGTAGGAAATCCCGCCGATCATCGCCGCACCGGCGATGAAATGGTCACAGTCAGCGAGCAGACCGGTCATCAGGCGGAGGTCACGGGCATCGCCTTCAACAAGGCGGTAGTTGGGGTCGTCGTCGTAGGACTTCTTGACCCGCCCGTACTTGGAGAAATTGTCGATCCCGGTAACCGCGTACCCGCGCGCCAGCAGTTCGGCGACCACGTATCCGCCGATGAAGCCAGCTGATCCGCTGACCAGGACCTTCTCCATCACGTACCTTTCGCCCGAAACTCTGCCAGGGACCGCGGCGAAGGGTCACTCGATGCCCGTGCGCGGATCTGTGCCGCGGTGAGGCGTGGCCCGAACGCGAAACGGTACCAGTGCAGGTATTTCGGTATCCACTTGGCGATCCGGAAGTTGGACACCCCTGCCT
Source organism: Actinomycetota bacterium (assembly GCA_003541285.1). Classification (GTDB taxonomy): domain Bacteria; phylum Actinomycetota; class Actinomycetes; order Streptosporangiales; family Streptosporangiaceae; genus UBA9676. The sequence continues at coordinate 29,961 of DPMS01000841.1, read as the reverse complement.
GCCGGTCCAGCCAGATGGTCGGTATTTCCGCGACCGGCAAGCGCATCCGCCTGGCCTTGGCGGTGAGTTCGATGCCTATCTCGAAGCCGTGCCTGGACTCAATGCCGACCTGATGGACGAAGTCCGTGGCGTAGGCCTTGAATGAATTCGTCGCGTCCCTGGTCCCGGCGTGTGCAAGCAGGCGCAGCGAACGGCCCGCCGTCTTCGACAGCAGCCCTTTCAGGTACCGGCCGCCCACCTGCTGGCCGCCTGCCATGTACCGGGATGCCGCGGCCACGGCCACGCCTCGCTCCACCAGTCGTGTCAGGTCATCGATCTGCCGTGGATCGTCGCACCCGTCGGCCATCGTCACCACCACCACCGGTGCGGCGGCCGCGTCGATTCCGTACCGGATCGCGTTCGCCGGCCCGCGCCCGTAGGTGTTCACCAGGCAGCGCAGCCGCGGCTCGATCCGCACATACTCGCTGACGACCGGCACCGTGGTGTCATCGTCGCTGTCCACCACCACAAGCACCTCGCAGGGCAGACTGATCGCCTCGAAAAGCCGGTCGAGGACAGGGCGTATCTGCCCGCCCTCGTTATGGGCAGGCACGACGACTGACACGCGCAGTTTGCCTGGTATCACACCTGTATGCCCTTGCCGAGCACGTTCCAGATGCCGGCAACCGGCTTGTCCGTCGCGAGGTCCCGGTACTCGGGGTGAGGCGCCCCGATGATGAGCAGATCAGCCCCGGACAGCACCTCGCCAAGCGGTCGCAGGTGCGGATCGGTGGTCACGTACGGGTCTGAGCAGGCAGCTCCGCCTGCCTTCTGGGGCAGCTCGCATAGCCCGGCCATTGCCTTACCCTCAGCGATCCGCTCCGGGCAGAACGCCACATCCATCTGGAGGCCGAGGGTGGCGGCCATCTTCTCCACCTTGGCCGTCACGCCCGGGTACACGGTGCTGCGCAGGATGAGAATCTGCCCATCTCGCAGGTACTGCAAGCATCCGCCCAGCGCTTTCGCAATGGCAGCCTGATCGGGGTTGTGGTACTCGTCCACCGGAGTCCCGGCCACCACGATCACGTGCTCCGCCGTGGCGACCATGGCCGGGCTGGTCGGTGCTTCAAGACGCCCTTCAGCGACAGCACGTCTGAGTGCGTCAGCCGCGCCCGGCTCCCCGAATGGCATCCGCGCGGCGCTGACCAGGCTGACTGCGGTCTCACTCACGTCGTAGATTCCGGCTCTGCTGCCGCGGTCCGCCAGGGCAATCGACAACGGCAGGCCGGCATGGCCGCAGCCTCCGATTACCACGACATCCCGTTCAAAGGGACTGCCTGGGGACCACCCGGTCACAGAATCACCCCCCCGCCCCGGACTGGCGCAGATCGGAGAACGTGTACCTGCCCCGAGGTCAAGGCAGCACGCTGACAGTACCAGCCATGGCAGACAGGGCGAGGGTTCTCCGGTGCCCTGGCCAGCTTCCCCGGGTCACGTCAGCCCGGCCGGCTCTGTTCCGGGGAGGCGTCCCGGTGCCCGGCGAGGTCGAGGGCGGCGAGGTAGCCGAAGGTCATCGCCGGCCCGATCGTCGCGCCCGCGCCGGCGTAGCTGCGCCCCATCACCGCGGCGCTGGTGTTGCCCGCCGCGTACAGCCCCGCGATCGGGGTGCCGTCGCCGCGCAGGACGCGGGCACGTTCGTCGGTGCGCAGGCCGCCCTTGGTGCCGAGGTCGCCGGGCACGATCTTGATGGCGTAGAACGGCGGCATGTCCAGCGGCGCCAGGTTCGGGTTCGGCCGTCGGCGCGGATCGCCGTAGTACCGGTCGTAGGCCGAGTCGCCGCGGTGGAAGTCCTCGTCCCTGCCGGTGTGCGCGAACCCGTTGAACCTGGTGACCGTCTTGCCCAGGGCCTCGGCGTCCAGGCCGGTCTGCCCGGCGAGTTCCGCGATGGCGGGCGCGCGGTGCACCGCGCCCGCGGCGTACCAGCGGCGGGGCAGCGGCTTACGGGGCGGAAGGCCGGCGAAGACATAGGTGTTGCGGTAACGCTGGTCGGTGATCAGCCAGGACGGGATGTGCGGGCCGTCCCCGCTGTGACCCTCATACATCGCGTGCACGGCGTCGACATAGGGCGCGGATTCGTTCACAAAACGCTGGCCGGAGCCGTTGACCATGATGCAGCCAGGCAGGCTGCGTTCGGCCAGGCAAAAATACGGGCCACCGGACAGCGGTATGGACGGCCCCCACCAGGCGTCGTCCATGAGGTCGAGCGCCGCCCCGGCCGCCTCGCCGGCGGTGATGGCGTCGCCGGTGTTGCCGGCCGAGCCGGTTGTCCAGTCAACGCCGATCGGCTGGCGCTGGTAGCGCTGCCGCATCTGCTCGTTTCGTTCGAAACCGCCCGCCGCCAGGATGACGCCGCCGGCCGCGCGGATGAGCGCGTGCTGGCCGTCGCGGGTCACCTGGACTCCGGTGACCCGGCCTTCTTCCATTTGCAGGCCGGTCATGGGGGTGTTCAGCCAGACCGGCACGTTCTTGGCCAGCAGGCCCGCCCGCAGGCCTGCCGCCAGCGCCTGCCCCAGGCTGAGCAGGGGCTGGCGCAGCAGGCGGGCGCGCGCCATCCGGAGCGCGACCTTCGCGCTGGCGAGGATGGCCCGGGGGTGCCGGGGGCCGAGGCTCAGCCAGCGGTAGTCGGCCTGGGTGATGGTCACGCCGGCCGGTGCCGGGAGGTAAGGGGGGCTGAGGTGAGCCAGTTCGGCCCCCAGGACCCGCGCGCCGAGCGGTACCGGCTCGATGCTGCGCCCGGCGGCCAGCCCGCCGGGTGCTTCCGGGTAGTAGTCGGCATAGCCGGGCACCCAGGCGAAGTCGAGTGGCGTGCCGGCACGCACCAGGGCGAGCATGTCCGGGCCGTGCTCCAGCAGCGCACGCTGCCGTTCCGGCTCGACCCCGTCGCCGGCGACATGCGCCAGGTAGGCACGGGCCTGCTCGGGGGTGTCGGCAACGCCGGCCTTGCGCAGCACCTCGTTGCCGGGCACCCAGACCCCGCCGCCGGAGCGGGCGGTGGAGCCGCCGAACTTTCCGGTCTTCTCGATCACTACCACGCTCAGGCCGTGGTGCGCGGCTGTGAGCGCGGCGGTCATGCCGGCCGCGCCGCTGCCCACCACCACGACGTCGAACCCGGCCGCCTCCGCTGGCATGGCACCTCCCGGGCACTCATACTAGAACACGTTATAGTTTTGGCCGAGAGGGGAAATGGGTCTTCCGTTGGCCAGCGAACGCTCGTCTGAGCCGCCAGCTGCGCTCACTCGTAGGTGACGCGGACCTCGGGTGTCAGCGCCAGGGACTGGCAGGCCAGGATGTAGCCCCCGGCGACGTCCTCCGCTTCGAGCACCTCGTTATGCGCCATCTCCACCTTGCCGCCGGTGATCTGGCAGGCGCACGCCCCGCAGATGCCCTCCCGGCAGGAGAACGGCGGGTCAAGGCCCTGGTCGATGAGGACGTCCAGCATGCGGGTGCCGGCCGGCCACGGCAGCTGGCGGGTCTGGCCGTCCAGGCAGACCTCCAGGGTCGCGGCCGTGCCCCCGGCCGGCTCGGTGGCCTCGAAGGGGTTCTCCGCCAGCGACAGGAACCGCTCGGCGTGCACACCCTTGGCGGGCACGCCCAGGCGGCTGAGTGCCTGCCGGACGACCGCGAGGTAGGGGTCGGGGCCGCAGATGAACGCCTCGGCGCTGACATAGGGGCGGGCCAGTGCCGCCATCGCGGCCACCATCGGCGCACCGTGCAGCGAGTCGAGCCAGTGCACCACCAGCAGCCGGTCTTCCGCCGCTGCTGCGAGCCTGCGCAGGTCAGAACCGAATATGACCGAACGCTCATCGCGGTTGGCGTAGATCAGGACGATCTTGCCCCGTCCGGCGGCCAGGGCCGACTTGATGATGGAGATGACCGGGGTGATCCCGCTGCCACCCGCGAACAGCAGGAAGTCACCATCCAGGGCTTGCGGGCTGAACGTCCCGGCGGGGGGCAGCAGTTCCAGCACGCCCCCGGCCCGCACATTGTCGGCGATCCAGTTGGAGGCGTAGCCGCCGGCTGTCCGCTTGACGGTGATCGTGGGCAGGTCCCCGGTGTGCGGCGAACTCGACAGCGAGTAGCACCGGGCCACTGACCCGTCGCGGCCGGACGGGACCCGCACGGTCAGGAACTGGCCAGGCCGGTAGGAGAACACCTCGCCCAATTCCGGCGGAACGTCCAGCACCAGCGAGCACGTGTCGGCTGTCTCGCTGATGACCTCCGCTACCGGCACCTGATGGTAGGCGCGCGGCCCGGTCACGGTGGCGGCACTTCCAGGCGGCCCTGGCTGACCGCGCGGTCGATGGACTCGCGCAGGCTGGCGCAGGTGTCGATGAGGGCGCTCTGCTCACCCGCGGCCGCCCTCGCGCTGAACTCGGCGCAGGCCTGAACCGACGCCGGGCTCCACTGCACGCTCGTGTGCTGCCGGCTGAACTTCACGACCAGCACCGTCGCGACGCACCGACCGCATTCGATCCGCTGGAAATGCGCATGGCGCTCGTCAGACCAGCGCGGCTGGTGCGCGTCGGGCATGGTCAGAGAGCCTCCGCCTGCCGCATGGCGAGGTTCTCCGCGACTTCGGCCTCCCATTCGGCCACGGCGCGGGTGGTGTCCACCTCGAATTCGTAGCGCGCGACCATGTCGGGGGTGACGTCCTCGACATCGGTGTAGAACTGCTCATACCAGCGGCGCAACTGGTAGACCGGCCCGTCGTCGGCGCACAGCAGCGGGTTGTCGATCCTGCTCTTATGGGTCCAGATCTCCACGTCCTGCTGGAAGCCAAGGCCGATGAAGCCGGCGAACTTGGCGGCCACCCGGTCGCCCTGCGATTCGGGCAGACCTGGCGGGCGCTTGACGATCACGCCCCACTGCAGCATGAAGGAGTCCGGCGTGACCGGGTAGTGGCAGTTGACCAGGACACTTTCCATGGTCATCCCGTGGTAGTCGTGCCACAGGTTGTCGATCATGTAGGACGGCCCGAAGTAGGAGGCCTCAGAGCGCAGGGTGGTGTCCGCGCCCTGCGCGTAGTTCGAACCTGTCCCGACATCCGGCCGCGACCGGGTCTGCAGGTACTGCGAGGCGATGTGCCCTTCCAGCACGTTCTTGAAGTAGGTCGGGAAGGCGAAATGGATGTAGAAGAAATGCGCCATGTCCACCACGTTGTCGATGACCTCGCGGCAGTTCGCCCCCTCGACCAGGATCGAGTCCCAGGTCCAGTTGCTCCACTCCGGTGAGTAGGCACCCTCGATCCGGGGGATGGTCACCTGCTCGGGCGGCTGGTTCCGCTGCGGGTCGTGCCACACGAACAACTGCTGGTTCCGCTCAAGCGTGAGCCAGGAGCGTGTCCGCGCCGCCGGCGGCACCCGCCTGGAGTAGGGGATCTTGACGCACCGGCCGTTCCCGCCCCAGCGCCAGTCGTGGAACGGGCAGGCGATGGCGTCGCCCTTGACCGTGCCGTGGCTCAGGTCGCCGCCCATGTGCCGGCAGAACGCGTCGAGGACGTGCAGTTGCCCTGCCGAGTCCGCGAACACCACAAGCTTGGTGCCGAACGCCTCCACCGCGTGCGGGCCGGAGTCACGGAACCGGTCGGCGAGCCCCAGGCAGTGCCAGCCACGCGCGAACCTGGCAGGCGGTGTGCCGCGGTCGATGATCCGGACGCCATCCCGGTCGTTCATCCGGCCCCTCCATGCTTCCTGCGACAGGCCAGGGGTATCGGCGGGTGCGCTGCTTCCCGGCCTGCGTTCGGGCTTACCACTAGACTAGAACATGTTCNNGGCGCAGGAGACCGAGGACGCCCGGGTGGTGCCAGCGGAGTCGGTCAAGGCGCTGGCCGAGACCGGGTTCTTCCGGCTGCTCCAGCCGGCCGCCTTCGGCGGCTACGAGGCCGACCCGGTCACGTTCCTGACCGCGGTCCGGCTGATCGCCAGCGCCTGCGGGTCCACCGGGTGGGTCGCCTCGGTGCTGGGCGTGCATCCCTGGCAGCTCGCGCTGTTCCCGCCACCGGCGCAGCACGAGGTCTGGGGCGCCGACCCGGCCACCCGGATGTCGTCGTCCTACGCGCCGACCGGCAAGGCCACGATTGCCGGCGGCGGGCACCAGCTCACCGGGCGGTGGAGCTTCTCGTCCGGATGTGATCACGCCAGCTGGGTACTGCTGGGCGGGATCGTGCTGGACGGCGAGGGCAAGCCGGTGGATTTCCGGACCTTCCTGCTGCCAGCCAGTGACTACGTCATCGAAGACGTGTGGGACACCGTCGGGCTGCGCGGCACCGGCAGCAACGACATCGTCGTGGACGGCGCCTTCGTGCCCGGGTACCGCTCGCTGAGCTTCACCGACGTTTCCCGCTGCAAATGCCCAGGGCACGAGCTCAATCAGGCGCCGCTGTACAAGCTGCCGTACGGATCGCTGTTCTCGTACGCGATCACGACACCGATCATCGGGATGGCGACGGGCGCCTACGACGCGCACGTGGCGTACCAGCGCGACCGGGTACGCGCTGCCTACATCGGCCAGAAGGCGGCCGAGGACCCGCACAGCCAGGTGCGGGTCGCGCGGGCCGCGGCCGGGCTGGATTCGGCCTGGCTGGCGGCGGAACGCAACATGAACGATCTCATGCAGCACGCGCGTGCGGGGGAGAAGATCCCCCTCCCGCTGCGGCTGCGGGTCCGGCGCGACCAGGTGCTCGGGACCGGCCAGGCGATCAGCGCGGTGGACCTGCTCTTCGAGAACTCCGGCGGCCGGGCGCTGAAGACGGGCACCCCGATCCAGCGGTTCTGGCGTGACGCCCACGCCGGGCGGGTGCACGCCATCAACGACCCGGAACGGGCGCTGTCGAGTTTCGGCCGCGGCGAGCTCGGCCTGGAAGTCCCGCCCGACGCAATGGTTTGACGCCGGGCACGCACGCGGGACCATGGACGTACATGTACGGCGGGGGAGTGCTGTGACGGGAGCTGTGACGGGAGCACACGGATGACCATCGCCCCCGCGGACTTCGCCGCGACCAGCCGCTTCGCGGAGGCGGGCGGGATGCGGCTGCATTATCACGACGCCGGTCCTGCCGGGTGGCACGAGGCCGGGGGAGTGGACCCGGCTGGCGGTGATGCGGCCGGTGCCCACGGCCCGGCCGCTCACACGCCGGTGGTGATCCTGCACGGCGGGGGGCCTGGCGCGTCGGCCTGGAGCAACTTCGGCCCCAACCTGCCCGTCTTCGCTGACCACTTCCGCACGCTCATGGTCGATCAGCCGGGATTCGGCCGTTCCGCCCGACCGCCCGTGACCGGCAACTACTTCACCTTCGCCGCCGGCGCGCTGGCTGGCCTGCTCGACGAGCTGGGGATCGCGCGGGTGCACCTGGTCGGCAATTCGCTTGGCGGCGGCACCGCGGTCCGCTTCGCGCTGCGCTACCCCGAGCGCGCGGGCAAGCTGGTGCTGATGGGCCCCGGCGGGCTGAGCCTCAACGTCTTCGCCCCCGACCCGACCGAGGGTGTCAAGCGGCTGATGGAGTTCCCCGCCCCGCCCGGCCCCAGCAAGGAGAAGCTGGCCGCCTTCCTGCGGACGCTGGTGTTTGACCAGCGGCTGATCACCGACGAGCTGGTGGAGGAACGGTTCGGCGCCGCCAGCGACCCGGGGGCGCTGGCGGCGATGGCCTCACTGGGCGCCTCCTTCTTCGACCCGGCCAGCGCCGAGGACGGGCTGCTGTGGCGGGAAGCCCACCGGCTGCGGAACGAAGTGCTGCTGGTCTGGGGCCGGGAGGACCGGGTGAACCCGCTNNTGGAGAAGTTCGACGAGTTCAACCAGCTCGCGATCAGCTTCCTGGAAGGAGAACGCGGATGAGCCTTCCTGGCGCAGGCGGGTCTGTCAGCTTCCTGGCAGGGGATGTGCGGTGAGCGGGATCGGGTCGCTGGGATACCTGCGCATCGAGTCGGCCGATGTCGGGGCGTGGCGTGAGTTCGGCATCCGGGTGCTCGGCATGGTCGAGGGACGCGGCCCCGACCCCGGCGCGCTGTACCTGCGGATGGATGATTTCCCTGCCCGGCTGGTGATCCTGCCGGGGGAGCAGGACCGGCTGCTCGCCTCCGGCTGGGAGGTGCCCGGTGAGTCCGCGCTCGCCGACGTGGGCCGGGCGCTGGACGAGGCAGGCGTCGCAGTCAAGACCGGCACTCCGGCGGAGCTTGCCGAGCGCCGGGTGGGCCAGTTGCTGCGCTTCGATGACCCGTCCGGCAATGCGCTGGAGGTCTTCTGCGGTACGGCGCTGGAGCATCGTCCGGCGAGCAGCCAGTACGGGAATCGTTTCGTCACTGGGGTTATGGGGCTCGGCCACGTCGTGCTCCCGGTTTCCGACGACGAGCCCGCGCTGCGCTTCTATACACAGGTCCTGGGCTTCCGGTTGCGCGACTCGATGCGGATGGCGCCGGAGCTGTTCGGCCGTCCCGCCGGGCAGCCGCTGTGGATGCGGTTCCTCGGCTGCAACCCGCGCCACCACTCGCTCGCGCTGGCCCCGTTTCCCGCGCCGGCCGGGATCGTGCACCTGATGATCGAGGTGGCCGAGCTCGACGATGTCGGCCGGGCGATGGACCGGTGCGCCCGGCGCGGGTCACCGATCAGCGCCACCCTCGGGCGGCACGCCAATGACCAGATGGTGTCGTTCTATGCGCGCACACCCGGCGGGTTCGACATCGAATACGGCACCGGTGGCCTGCTGGTGGACGACGCCACCTGGGTGAGCCGGGAAACCACGGCGATCAGCCTGTGGGGGCACAGCTTCGCCGCCGGCGCCCATTAAGGCCGCCCGCATGGAGGCTCTTGGCGCAGACGCGATGACCGCTATGGCTCCCCGCACCCCTGCTGCATCCGAGCCAGAACCTAGCCGGTTCCGGCAGGTCCTCGGCCACTTCTGCACCGGTGTCACCATTATCACGACGGTTGACGACGATGGGCCGGCCGGTTTCGCGTGCCAGTCGTTCGCCGCCTTGTCACTGGAACCGCCACTGGTGCTGTTCTGCCCGAGCCGGGCATCGGTCACCTGGCCGCGGATCGCCCGCGCCGGGCACTTCTGCGCGAACGTGCTCACCGCCGGGCAGCGCGAGCTGGCCCGGGTGTTCGGGACCCGGGGGGCCGACAAGTTCGCCGGTGTGCCCTGGTCGCCCTCATCATCGGGGGCGCCGGTGCTGGACGGCGTTCTCACCTGGGTGGGCTGCGCAGTCGAGGCCGTGCACGAGGCCGGGGACCACTATGTGGTGCTGGGCCGGGTCACCGAGCTTGGCGCAAGCGGCAGCGAGCAGCCACTGCTGTTCTACCGCGGCCGGTATGACGTGACGGCGGCCGGTCCCGCCGCCGGCGGCCCGCCCGAGGTGGTGGACACCCTGCTGTCGTGGGCGCGGCACGCCGACTGGATCTAGCACGCCCAGGGCCGGGTCAGCGCGGGCCACGGACCTCCGCTGGCGAGCCGAGGCAAACCCACGCAAAGGACCGCGGGAAAACCATCCAGCAGTTGGCTGGTACGGTGCCAAATGTGAGCGGATCCCGGCGTGGGGTCCTTACGCCACCTCCCCGTGGGTGCCGCTCGCGCTGCACGCACTCGGCGAACTCGCTCATCACGGTGCGGAGATAGACGGGGCACCGGGCCCCGGGTGATCACTGCCGCCGGATGGTGGCAAGCCAGGCCCGTGCCGTCGTGGCAGAGAATTCGCGGGTCAATTCGAAGCTGTCCGCGGTGATGCTGACGATGGCCCAGCCGTCGCTGAAAGCGGTGATCAGTTCGTCCTGGCGAATCCGGCGCGGGCCGAACGCACCGGGCTGGCGGTCACTGAAACACATCAGGTAGCAGGTACCGCCGGGCCGCAGCACCGACGCCAGGCTCGCGACGTACTGGGCGCGCTGGCCGTCGTCGAGCACGTGGAACAGCCCGCTGTCGATGACCGTGTCGACAGTCAGGCCGAGGTCACCGAGATGCAGAACGTCGCCGACCTCGAACCGGGCGGTGATCCCCCGCTCCGCTGCCTTCCTGCGTGCCTGCTCGATGGCGCGCGGCGAGATGTCCACGCCGACAGCCTCGGCACCGCTGGCGGCGGCCAGCAGTGTGTGCTCCCCGGTGCCGCAGCCCGCGTCGAGCACCCGCCCGCCCAGCAGGCCACTGTCCGCCAGACGGACGAACGCGGGCTGAGGGCGGCCGATGTCCCAGGGTGCGGGTGCGCTCGCTGCATATACCGCGTCCCAGCCTGGTGGTGTCGTCATTACGCCCCCTGCACGGATGGCCGGGATAGCGGCCGTTTTCAGGATCCGCTCAATGGTGCCAGCGCTGCGCGCCTGCCGCAGCCCGGCCGGGCGTTCCGGTCCGGCCGTGCGCGGTGGTACCTGAAACCTATTGCGAGCGCGCGGGCTGGGCAGCACGATGTTCTGGTGCCGTGGACCGCGCCGGAGGTCAGCCGGGCTGACCCACCGATGGTCGCCGGGGAGCGCCAGTCGCTGGAGAGCTGGCTGGACTACCAGCGTGCGACCCTGCTGTACAAGTGCCAGGGCCTGACCGGTGATCAGCTTGCCCAGCGTGCGGTCCAGCCGTCGTCGCTGTCGCTGCTGGGCCTGGTCCGGCACATGGCGGAGGTCGAACGCTGGTGGTTCCGGCGGGGTTTCGCCGGCCAGCACGAACTGGGCGAGCTGTATTGCAGCGATGAGCACCCCGATGGGGATTTCGACTTCGCCGAGGGCAGCGGCGCGGAGGCAGACTTCGCCACGTTCGCGGCCGAGTGTGCCCTGGCCCGGGAAGCCGCCGCGGGCAGGTCCCTGGATGACACGTTCCCGCACCCGCGCCGGGACATCAGCATCGACCTGCGCTGGGTCTACGTTCACATGATCGAGGAGTACGCGCGGCACAACGGCCACGCGGACATCCTCCGCGAGCAGATCGACGGCGTCACCGGCGACTGATCCGGCGGCTGGAACGGCACGAGATGACCGGCCCGGGCTGGCACGGGACCAACGGTGAGGGCACGATGGCAAGGTGTCCGGTGCTGAGCTGCTGAGTGAAGCGGCCGCCGAGTTGTATGCCTGCGACCTGGCGGCTTTTGCCGAGCGCCGCACCGCCCTGGCTGCCCGGGCACGTGCGGCCGGTGAGGCTTCGGCAGCGAAACAGATCGCCGCCCTGCGCAAGCCGACCCGCTCGGCGTGGGCCATCAATCAGCTCGTCCGCGCGGATCCCAGTGTGCCTTCGCGGCTGGCTGCGCTGGGGGACGGGCTTCGCGCCGCCGAAGCGGAACTGGACGGGGAGAAGATCCGGGAGCTGTCGCTAGCGCGCCGCCAGCTGGTCGATGCTCTGGTCCGGCAGGCGTTGTGGCTACCGGGCCAGCCCACGCCGTCTGCGGTGCTCCAGGAAGAGGTGACCGCTACCTTCGGCGCGGCGCTGGCCGACCCGCAGGTCGCGGAGCAACTGGCGGCTGGAACCTTGCTGCGCGCGGAGCACCGGGCTGGTTTTGGGCCAGGGGGCCGGCGACCGCTGGCCCCGGTGCAGCCGTCAGGGGAGGCGCGCCGGGCGCGGGCCACTGCCAGGCCGACAGCCAGGCCAGTGGCCAGCACGGCGGCCAGCACGGCGGCCAGGCCAGTGGCCGTGCCCGCGGCGGCGCAAGCTGAGCGGGCGCGCCGCAAGGCCGTTGCCGAAGCTGGGCGTGCGCGCCGCAAGGCCGTTGCCGAAGCTGAGCGTGCGCTGGCAGAGGCCAGCCTGGCTGCCGACGTGGCCGCCAAGGCGGAACTGGAACAGCTCAGCGTGGTCCGGCGGGCTGAAGAGCAGCTCGCTGATGCCCGTCAGCGCCTGGCCGAGGTCAGGCTCCGGGCACGCCGGGCCAGAAGTGCCCAGGGCAAGGCACGCTGGGCCCTCGATCGGCTCCACAAGTAGTAGCCACTCCAGCGGTGAGCCGAGGGAAGGGAGGTCCTGATGAGCAGCCTGCACGGCGATATCACTGTGCCCGGGAGGCCCGAGGTGTGCGAGGTGTCCGCCGGGATCTACGCCTACGTCCAGCCTGACGGCACGTGGTGGATCAACAACACCGGTTTCCTGGTCGGGCCGCAGGGAGTGATCAGCATTGATTCCTGCTCGACCCAGCGCCGGACGCTCGCCTACCAGAACGCCATCGCGGCCATCACACCCGCGCCGGTGCGCACGGTGGTCAACACTCACCACCACGGCGATCACACCTTTGGCAACTGCCTGTTCCCAGCCGCCGCGATCGTGGCTCACGAGCGCGCGCGTGCCGAGGCCATCGCCTTCGGCCCGCCACGGGACCTGCCGTTCTGGGACGGCCCTGACTGGGGTGACCTGACTCTGGACCCACCGTTCATCACCTTCACCGACGAGATCGCGCTGCACATCGGTGACCTGCGGGCGCAGGTCCGCCATGCCGGCGCCGCCGCGCATACGACCAACGACTCGATCGTCTGGATCCCTGAGCGTTCCGTGCTGTTCTGCGGCGACCTGATCTTCAACGGGGGCACGCCGTTCCTGCTCATGGGCTCGGTCGCCGGCGCCATCGAGGTGCTGGAAAACGTCGTGCGGCCCCTTGGCGCGAAGACCATCGTGCCCGGCCACGGCCCCGTCTTCAGCGACCAGGAGCCCATCGACGCGACGCTGGATTACCTCAGATTCGTGCTCGACCTCGCCGTCCGGGCCCGCGACGCCGGGCTGTCCCCGCTGGACGCCGCCCGGGAGACTGACCTGGGCCGGTTCGCTGGCTGGGCGGACGCCGAGCGGCTAGTCGGCAACCTGCACCGCGCCTGCGCCGAACTCGGCGGAACCCCACGCGGCGCAGCCATTGACATCGCGGCCGCGCTCGCCGACATGGTCACCTACAACGGTGGCGCCCCCCTGACCTGCCTGGCCTGAGAACGGCCGGTCAGGCCCGGGAGGCCCGGGAGGACCGGGCGGACCGGCCGACGAGCAAAGCCGCCACCAGCAGCACGACACCGACGACGAGGGCGGTCCAGCCACGCAGGCTTCGGTGCGCGTTGGCCCTGGCTGCCGGGTGGGTGATCGTGCCGAGGATGCTGGGCAGCGACTTGGCCGGCTCGATGAGATATATGACGCCGGCGACGACGGCCAGGATGCCGATGATCACCAGGACAGCGACAACGATCATGCTGCCGGAGGATCCGCCGCGCGGCTCGCTTCCAGAACTCACTTAGTCCTCCTCCGCTTCGCCTGCGTGCGATTCCACGCTGCCGGGATAGCATCCATCTGACCACGTGCAGGCCACTCCGTGGCAGATCTTGCCGGTATTGCGGACAACTCTTGCCGGTACGCGAACGACCTCCCGTGGGTGGTCAGGTGGCTGGCCGGCCGGCCGCGCCGTCGGTGAGGTGGATGTACTTCTGCGGGGTCTGGGTGATTGCGCCCCAGACGATCGTCTGGCTGCCGGTCCACGCGGCGGTGGCACCAGCGCGTGACTGCAAAGTACCGCCCGCTGGCGTTCCTCACGACATGGCCACCCCTATGGGCGGTGGGTGCATCAGCCCCCGCTCTGGGTCCTGACGATGGCGGCCGTGGTGGCCTTGACGGTCAGGCTGATTCCCGCACGCGGATCGGCAGGCAGGGTGCTCCATTCCCCGTCCCAGGTGGTGTCGCCAGTGATGGTGGCGCCGCCGAGCGTGGCTCTGGCCCCCCTGGCGTCTCCTGGCTGCCCGCCGGCGAGAGTCATGATCTCCGCACTTTGCACTCCCGGGCCGGGCGGGACGATCGTGACGGCGGCATCTCCAGCGTCCGCGCCGTGTGCCTTGTTGATGACTGTGACGTAATCCTCGCCCGCTCCGCCGACGCAGTAGGCGGTCACGTTGATGCCGTCCGGGTTCTGGATCTGGGTGGGCTTGACCTGCCCAGCCGAGCCGAGGGTGAACGCTTTGATGCCGTATCCCTTCGGGTTGATCACATAGCCCCCGCCGCCGGCGGGATCGGGCACGATCGTGGCAGTGCAGAGCCCCCGCCTGTTGTGGAAATTCACGCCCGCAGCGCCGTGGGCTGCCCACCAGTGCAGGTGGTCCAGCGCCCACAGCGCTGAGGCAAACGCATTGCTCGCTCCCGGAACGCCAACGAGGTAGTCATTGGATTCGGTGAGCCGATAGCGCAGGCCAGCCGCGGCCACCGGAGCGAAATTATTTTCGTAGAGCCAGAGATAGGGGGTGTAGGTGGTGCCCGCCGGCTGGGTCCCGATCGCGGTGCCATTCACCCATTCGCGGGACAGCATATTGCTGATCGCCTGCTGCGCGGTTGTCTCCCCAGGTGAATCCCCCACGTAGTAGTGCTGTGTGATGTGTGCTATCCGGCCAGAGTCCCGTTCATCACGGGCGAGCCGTTCCGTCCACGACACCCCGTTGCCGGGGCCGGGGGTGTAGGTCAGTTTGCTATAGGCCCCGGTGTCTGGGCCAGACAACGGCGCTCCCGGCGCCGCGCCCGCGACCGCATCGGCAATGTCCCGCCAGTGGGTCAGGTAGGACGGATACGCACTGCCCGGCACACCCGGCACCTCTTCAAAGATCGCCGGATCCAACGGGTGGCCTGGGTAGGTGTGATAGGCATGCCAGTCCGGCTCGTTGCCGATGGCGAAGCTGGCCAGGTTCTGCTGGTAGTGCTGCCAGATGTACCCGGCGGCCTGGGCGTGGACCGCTTGCAGGTCACCGATTGGCTGTGCGCCGGGGCTGAGCAGGCGCAGCGAGTAGATGACCTTCACCCCGGCCACGGCGGCGAAGGCAAACAGGTTGTCGATTCCGGTGAAACCATCGCTGCCCGTGCCCGCCGGGATCAACTGATCCACCGTGCCCCCGCCGATCCGGAGGTTGCCCAGGCCCAGATTGCGGAAAAGGGTGACGAGCGAGTTGTTCGCCGGTTGGAACAGGTTGCCCGCCACACCGGCGTTGCCGGGATTCAGCGGCCCCCGCTCGAAACTCAGCCCAGCGAAATCAGCAGGGACTACCGGCCCGGGATGCTCAGCATCAATGGTGATCGTTACAGGATGGGCGCCCGGTGGGGCGGCACCAGGCAGAGGGGAGGACATCATCACCCTCACCCAGGCCCTGGCGAGCAGAAAGGTGTGCCACAACACGCCATAAGCAGCATGACCAAGGGGTGCCCCGTGGCGGGAGCGGCCTAACCGCCAATCACGAGAATCGTTCCTGGCACTAGGTCCTCTGAGCCCGCACCCCGCCCCTGACCAGTGGCCTGCGCTTGGCGATCCTGGCCGCACCGCTGGACTCCGGGATATCGTGGCGCCCCGTAACGCGCTCGCGCTGTAATCGGCACTCCCCGAGCCGCCTCTGCACCGCCGTCATTCAGGCGGTGACGGCGTCGAAGTAGCGGCGGCCTGGTGCGGCCACATCAGGCGGGGCCGGCCGGCCGATGCGGATCCCCGGATGCGCTGTCGATGACGGCGGCGGCGACCCGGGCAATGTGGCCGGCCGGCTGGCCGAAGAGCTGCCCGGCTCCATGCGCACGCTTGAAGTAGCGGTGGGCGTCGTGCTCCCAGGTGATACCGGTGGCGCCATGCAACTGGATCATCTGGCCAGCCATCCGGATGAGTGCCTCCGAGCAGTAGGCATGGGCCGCGGCTGCGCGCAGCCCGGTGCCGGGCGCGCCTTCGGCAGCGGCAGACGCCGCGGCGTAGGACAGCGCCCGTGCCGATTCCACCAGGACATGCAGGTCGGCCATCCGGTGCTGGAGTGCCTGGAAGCTGCCGATCGGCCGGCCGAACTGGACCCGGACCTTGGTGTAGGCAACGGTCAGTTCCAGCGCCCGCTGCGCCGCACCCACCTGCTCGGCGCTCAGCGCGATGCAGGCGAGATCCCGTGCCCGCGCCAGGGCGGCAGGACCCGGGTGATTCCCGATGAGCCGGCCGGCTACCTCGTCCAGCCGCATAACGGCCAGCCGGCGGGTGGTGTCCATGGTCGTCACGGCGCAGCGGGTCACGCCGCGGTGGCCCGGATCAACCTCGAAGACAGCGATCCCATCCGGTGTGCTCCCGGCGGCAAGCAGCACATCGGCCACGTCCCCGTCGAGCACATGGTGCGCCTCGCCAGAGAGCACCCAACCCGGGGAGGTGGGCCGGGCCGCGTATGCGGCCTGACCGGGATCCCAGTGGCCTGCCTGTGCCGTCCACGCCAGCGCCGCGATCGCGCTGCCGTCGGCGATCGCAGGCAGCAGCCGCTGGCACGCCTCGGTATCGCCCGATGCCAGCAGGGCCTGGGCGGCTAGGACCGCCGAGCCGAGCAGCGGCGACGGGGTGAGGTTGCGCCCGAGTTCCTCCATCACGATGTGGGTTTCGACCGGGCCCGCCCCGGCGCCGCCATAGCGTTCGGGTATCGCGAGACCCGCGACGCCGATCTCGCCGCACAGCCGCTGCCACAGTGACCGGTCGTAAGCCCGCTCATCATCCGGGGCTGAGCCGGCCGGATCAGGCGCGGCCGGGGCGTGCCGCTGCTGCCGCTCCAGCAGCCCGCGGACCGCGTCACGCAGATCCCGCTGCTCGCCGGTCAGTTCCATGCCAGCCCTGTCAGCCATGGCCAGCCCGTCAGTCCCAGGCCAGCCCTGTCAGCCCAGGCCAGCCCGTCAGTCCCAGGCCGGCCCGTCAGTCGCATGCCAGCTCCCCGCCAGCGGCGATGGCTGCCATCACCCGGGCGCGATGCCAGGCCTGGCTTCCCCAGGCGCCGGCCAGCGCGCGCACCTTCGTCAGCCACAGATGCAGGTCGTGCTCCTGGGTGTAGCCGATCGCGCCGTGCACCTGCAGCGCCGCCCGGGCTGCCCGGTAGGCGGAGTCCGCGCAGGCGACCTTCGCGGCGGAGACGTCCCTGGGCGCAGTCGCCGCACCGGCCGCCAGGGCAAGCGCTGCGGCGTCGAGCAGCGGCCGGGCGAACTCGAGCCCGATCGCCACGTCGGCGAGGTGATGCTTGACGGCCTGGAACGCTCCGATCGGCTGGCCGAACTGGGTCCGCTGCCGGGCGTGGCGCACACCGGCGTCCAGCAGTGCCCGGCCGGTGCCCAGCAGTTGCGCCGCGGCGGCCAGCACGCCGGCCTCGAATGCGCGGGCGGCCGCGCTGTCAGCGGCGGGACCGCCGGCCACGACATCGGCGCCACAGACCTGCGACAGCGACCGGGCCGCGAACCCCGTTTCGCCACCCAGCTGGCGGATCGGCCGGACGGTCACGCCGTCGGCGCGCAGGTCGAACATCAGATAGGTCAGGCCACGGTGCCGCCCGGCCCCGGGGTCCGAGCGGAACAGGCCGAACGCCTTGTCGGCGAACGCCGCCCGGGTACTCCAGGTCTTCGTTCCCGACAGCAGCCAGCCCCCGTCGGTGCGGGCCGCGCTGGACCGGATCGCGGCCAGGTCGCTGCCGGCCTCCGGCTCCGACCATGCCTGTGCCCAGACCTGATCCGCCCTGGCCATCGGCGGCAGCAGCCGGTCGCGCTGCTCGGCGGTGCCGTGCGCGAACAGGGTGGGGGCCAGCAGGAAGAGGCCGTTCTGCCCGACCCGGACCGGCGCGGCGGCGGCGTAGTACTCCTCCTCGAAAACCAGCCACTCCAGCAGTGAGGCATCCCGGCCGCCGTACTCCTCAGGCCAGGACACCACCGACAGCTCATTCGCCGGTCTTTTTCATCGAGCGGGCGTCCAGCCCGGCCAGCGAGTCGCCGGACACCTCCGCGTTATGCGAATGCGCGAGGTGGTGCAGGCCGAAGACCGAGTCCATGCCCGGCCGCATCCCCATCAGGTCCTCGCACTGGTTCACCGCCCGCTTCGCCAGTGCGAGGCCGAACGCCGGCATCGTGGCGATCCGCTCCGCCAGGGCGAAGGTCGCTGCCTCCAGTTCTGCGCGCGGCACCACCCGGTTCACCATGCCCAGCTGGCAGGCGCGCTGGGCGTCGAAACGATCGCCGGTGAACAGTGCCTCCTTGGCGAAGCGCGGGCCGAGGACCCACGGGTGGGCGAAGTACTCCACGCCCGGTATCCCCATCCGCACGACCGGGTCGGCGAAGAAGGCGTCGTCGGCGGCGACGATCAGGTCGCACACCCAGGCGAGCATGAGGGCGCCGGCGATGCAGGCGCCCTGGATCATCGCGATGACCGGTTTGGGGATCTCCCGCCAGCGGCGGCACATCCCCAGGTAGACCTCCATCTCGCGGGCGTACCGGGCGTCGGCGCCCGCCTTGCCCACGTGGTCCCACCACAGCACCGCCTGCCGGTCGAACGAGACATGGGCGTCCCGGCCCGGCGTGCCGATGTCATGCCCGGCACTGAAGTGGTCGCCCGCGCCGGCCAGCACGATCACGGCGACGTCGCGTGTGTTCACGGCGCGGGCGAAGGCGGCGTCCAGGGCGTAGGTCATCGCGGAGTTCTGGGCGTTGCGGTACCGCGGCCGGTTGAGGGTCACCACGGCGATGGCGCCGCGCTCCTCGTAGCGCACGGGTTCTTCCGCCACGGGTTCGCCCGCTGCGGGTTCGCCCGTCGCGGGTGTTTCCGCCACGGGGCCCTCCCGCACGGGCCCCTTGCCAGCAGCTGTCTGGTCGGTCACGCGATCTCCTCCCGCAGCACTCGCTTGAGCACCTTGCCTGACGGGTTGCGGGGCAGGTCGGCGCGGAACACCACCTGCCGGGGCATCTTGTAGTTGGCCAGCCGCTCCCGGCAGTAGGCCAGCACGTCGCCGGCGTCCAGGGCATGGCCGGGCCGGGTCACCACGTATGCCCTGCCCACCTCGCCGAGCCGGCCATCGGGCACCCCGACGACCGCTGACTCGGCGACACCGTCGAGCCGGGCGAGCACCTGCTCCACCTCGGCCGGGTAGACATTGAAGCCGCCGCAGATGTACATGTCCTTGAGCCGGTCGGTGATGGTCAGGTTGCCGGCTGGGTCGAGGTGGCCGATGTCGCCGGTGTGCAGCCAGCCGCCGGCGTCGACGGCGGCGCGGGTCGCCTGCGGGTCATCCAGGTAGCCCAGCATCAGGTTCGGCCCGCGGAGCAGGATCTCGCCGGGATCGCCGGGGGTGGCCTCGCTCCCATCCGGCCCGGCCACCCGTATCTCGAAACCCGCGGCGGCCCGGCCCGAGGTGTGGGCAACCGTCTGCGGGTCATCGCCCGGGCGGCACATCGTCGCCACCACCGCCTCGGTCAGCCCGTATGCGGTGAGCACCGTCTCGAAGCTCAGCTCCTGCCGCATCCGCTCGACCAGGGCGACCGGGACGGTTGCCGCGCCGGTCACGGCGAGCCGCAGGCAGGACAGGTCGCGGGCGGCGCGGCCCGGATGGTCGAGGATGGTCTGGTAGATGGTGGGCGGACCCGGGAACACGGTGATCCGCTCGGCCTCGACCAGCGCCATGGCCTGCTCAGCGTCGTAGACAAGCTGCGGTATGAGAGCGGCGCCGCTGACCAGGCAGGCGAGGATGCCCGCCTTGAAGCCGAAGCTGTGGAAGAAAGGGTTGACCACCAGATAGCGGTCGGCGCTGGACAGGTGCCCGCATTCGGCCCAGGCCCTGGCCACGGCCAGCGACTGCCGGTGGGCGGTCACCGCCCCTTTGCTCCGCCCGGTGGTGCCGGAGGTGAACAGGATGTCGCTGACGTCGTCCGGGCTCACCGCTGCCGCGCGTGCGTCGGCGGCGCTGGCAGGGACCGCCGCCGCCCGGTCCAGCAGGCAAGCCCAGCCGATCGCTCCGCCGGCTCCATCGGCCGTCTGGCCAGCCTCGATGGGCACCTGTACAACCAGCCGAAGCTGGTCGAGATGGCCACTACCGCCCGGCAGGCGTTCAGCGTCCTCCCGGGCGGCAGCTGCCCGCAGCGTGGCGAGCCGGTCGGTGCCGAGGAACGGGCCGGCGACGATCAGGGCGCAGGCGCCGCTGCGGCCGAGTACATCAAACGCCTCATAACCAGTGAATCTGGTGCTGACAGGGACTAGCGTGGCACCTGCGTGAAGCGCGCCGAGCGCGGCGAGCACCCAGTGATGGGTGTTGGGGGACCAGATGGCGACCCGGTCGCCGGGGACCACGCCCTCAGCGATCAGCGCCCTGGCGACCGTGGTGACCTGCTTATGCAGCTGGCGGTAACTGATCCGGGGGCCGTCCGGCTCAGCCAGGGCAGGCGCATCGCCGAACTCCCGCGCCGCACGTGCGACAGCAGCCGGGACGGTGAGCTCCACTAGCTCCTCCAACCTAGCAACTGCTTGGTAGGCTGAGCCTACGCGCGCCCGGCAGTTACTGGCCAGCACGGTGCTCCTGCCGGCCAGACACGGTGCTCCCGCGGGCCCGCCACCCCCCCCAGCGGGCCCGCGGGTCCGTTTCCAGGGAGGCAACGGGTGCAGCTCAGCCCGCAGGACGAGGAGTTCCGTCACCGCGTCCGGCAGTGGCTGGCCGAGAATCTCACCGGGCGTTTCGCCGCCCTGCGGGGTGCTGGCGGCCCGGGCCGCGAGCACGAGGCGCACGATGAGCGGCTGGCCTGGAACCGGCACCTGGCGGCCGCTGGCTGGACCTGCCTGGGCTGGCCGCCTGAGCACGGCGGCCGGGGTGCCACGCTGGCGCAGCAGGTCATCTTCCACGAGGAATACGCCCGCAGCGGTGCCCCCGCCCGGGTCGGCTATATGGGTGAGGAACTGCTCGGGCCGACGCTGATCGCGTTCGGCACGCCCGAGCAGCAGCACCGGTTCCTGCCCGCCATCGCGGCGGCCGACGAGCTCTGGTGCCAGGGCTACTCCGAGCCGGGCGCCGGGTCGGACCTGGCGGCCGTTACTACCGCCGCGGTCCTGGACGGCGACGAGTGGGTGATCACCGGGCAGAAGGTGTGGACGTCGCTGGCCCACGTGGCCGACTGGTGTTTCGTCCTTGCCCGCACGCAGCTAGGCTCGCGGCGCGGCAAGGGCCTGTCCTACCTGCTGGTCCCCATGCGCCAGCCGGGCGTCACCGTCCGCCCGATCTTGCAGCTGACCGGCACGGCCGAGTTCAACGAGGTGTTCTTCGACGGCGCCCGCACGCGGCGCGATCTCGTCGTCGGCGAGCCCGGCGACNNCCGGGTCGGCCGCCGGGTCGGGGGCCATGGGCGCCGGGGCGTCGGTGCTGAAGCTGCTGTGGTCGCGGTGGCACCAGGAACTCGGGGAGCTGGCCATGGAGGTGCTGGGCGCCCCGTCCATGGTGGCCCGCGGAGCGCCCTACGACCTGGACGAATGGCAGCGGCTGTTCCTGTTCAGCCGGGCCGACACGATCTACGGCGGGTCCGACGAGATCCAGCGGACGATCATCGCCGAGCGGGCGCTCGGCCTGCCGCGTCCAGCACGGTCATGATCCCCCCGGCGGCGGGCGACCCGGGTGTCACGGCTCCTCCGGCCGGGCGGGATCTGCTGGCCGGCAAGGTCGTGGTGGTCACCGCCGCGGCCGGCACCGGCATCGGTTCGGCCACGGCACGGCGCTGCCTGGAGGAGGGCGCCCAGGTGGTGATCAGCGACCACCACGAGCGGCGGCTAACCGCGGCCCGCGGCGAACTGGCCCGGGCCCATGGGGAGCGGGTCTGGTCGCAGGTGTGTGACGTGACCGACGAGTCGCAGGTCGGGGCGCTGGTCGCCGGCGCGGTACGGCAGTTCGGGCGGATCGACGTGCTCGTCAACAACGCGGGGCTGGGCGGCACCAGTTCGGTGCTGGAGATGACCGATGAGCAATGGTCGCGGGTGCTGGACGTCACGCTGACCGGCACGTTCCGCTGCACCCGGGCGGTCCTGCGGCAGATGGTCGGGCAGGGCCACGGCGGGGCCGTGGTCAACAACGCGTCAGTCCTCGGCTGGCGCGCGCAGCCAGGCCAGGCACACTATGCGGCGGCGAAGGCAGGGGTCATGGCGCTGACCCGCTGCGCGGCGCTGGATGTGGCCGAGCACGGCATCCGGGTGAACGCGGTGGCGCCGAGCCTGGCCGCCCATCCGTTCCTGGCCAAGGTGACCAGTGAGGAACTGCTCGCCGACCTGGCAGGCCGGGAGGCGTTCGGCCGCGCTGCCCAGCCGTGGGAGGTCGCCAACGTCATTGTCTTCCTGGCCAGCGACTACGCCTCCTATATGACCGGCGAGGTGGTCTCGGTGAGCAGCCAGCACCCCTGATACAGATTCGCAGGCTGAGTCGGCGAGGTCGCTCCGTGGTGATCCGCGCGGGAGTGTGCGCTAGAGACGGTGTCGGCAAGGCTTACCGGCCATAGCCGACGGGCGCTGGGGGCGGGAGGCTCCCAGGACGTGGTCATTTTGGGCTGATAGCGACCCGAATTGACCACGCGGCGAGCCTGGATCGGCGGGCGTGGGCATTTTGGGTTGTGATAGCAGCCCTTTGTGACCACGGCTCATCCCGGGCGAGCCGGCTCCCTGCGGGCGTGGTCGATTTAGGTCGTTCTACCAGCCCAGATCGACCACGTCCGGCGCGGGCCAGGCGTCTCGCTAGCGCGCTCGGGCTCCGGCTGACCGTCTCGCTCGGTCCAGNNTCGCGGCGCTCCAGTTCGTGCAGGGCGGTGGTGATCAGCCGGGCACCGGTGCTGCCGACCGGATGGCCGAGCGCGATCGCGCCGCCGTTGACGTTGACCCGGTCCGGATCGGGCTGGTGCACGCTCATCCACGACAGCACCACTGCGGCGAAAGCCTCGTTGACCTCGAACACGTCGATGTCGCCGATGGTCATGCCGCTGCGCTCGAGTACCCGCTGGGTGGCGGCGATGGGCCCGTCCAGGTGGTAGAACGGCTCCGCGCCGATAAGGCACTGGGCGACGATCCGCGCCCGCGGTGCCAGGCCGAGCGCCTGGGCCCGGCCCGCCTCAAGCAGCAGGACGGCGGCGGCGCCGTCGGAGATCTGCGAGGACGTGCCCGCGGTGTGGACGCCGTCCGCCAGCACGGGCTTCAGCCGGGCCAGTGCCTCCAGGCTCGTCTCGCGCAGGCCCTCGTCGCGGTCAACGGTGCGGGTCTCACCGGTCGGCTGACGGCCGGCGTTGACGGCCGGCGCCTTGATGGGCACGACCTCACGGTCGAAGTGGCGTTGCGCCCAGGCGTGCTGGGCCGCGGCCTGCGAGCGGAGCCCGAACTCGTCGATCTGTGCGCGGGAGAACCCACGCCGCTGCGCGATCCGCTCGGCGGCGAGGAACTGGTTCGGCATGTCGATGTCCCAGGAGGAAGGCCGGGGCTTGCCGACGCCGGTGCCGACGTTCGCGCCCAGCGGCACCCGGCTCATCGCCTCCACCCCGCAGGCGATGCCCACCTCGATGGCATCGGCGGCGATGAGGCCGGCGATCAGGTGCGTTGCCTGCTGCGCCGAGCCGCACTGGGCGTCGAGAGTGAGGCAGCCGGTCTGGTAGGGCCTCCCCGCGTGCAGCCAGGCCGTCCGGGTTACGTTGCTGGACTGCTCGCCGGCCTGGGTGACGCAGCCGCCGGCGATCTGCTCGACCAGAGCGGGCTCGATCCCTGCCCGCTCCACCAGCGCGGTCTGCGCGCTGCCGAGGATCTCGGCGGGGTGCAAACCAGCCAGGGCGCCGCCCCGCTTGCCGATCGGCGTCCGCACCGCCTCGACGATCACAGCAGTCCCCACGGCAGCTCCTCCACTCGGTGCCAGTGGATCCCATACTAGAACGTGTTCTGATTCTGGCTCTAGCGGCCATTCACGTATGCACGTCAACATGGTTGAATCGGCTAGAACGCGTTACAGGGAGGCAGCGATGGCCGACCCGAGCATCCCACCGGGCTTCGACTTCACCGATCCCGACCTGTACGCCCAACGGGTGCCCACGGACGAACTGGCTGAACTCAGACGCACGTCGCCGGTCTGGTGGAACCCGCAGCCGCGGGGCGCGTCCGGTTTCGACGACGACGGGTACTGGGTGGTCACCAAGCACGCCGACGTGCTGGAGGTCTCCCGCTCCGCCCACCTGTACTCCAGCCAGGAGAAGACTGCGATCATCCGCCATGGGCAGCAGGTCACCGACGAGTCGATCGAGATGCAGCGGCTCATCATGCTCAACATCGACCCGCCCCAGCACACCAAGCTGCGCGGCATCGTCTCCCGGGGTTTCACCCCCCGGTCGATCGGCCGCCTGCGGGAGGCGCTGACTGACCGCGCCGAGCGGATCGTGAAGACGGCCCTCGCCGAGGGCACCGGTGACTTCGTTACCGACGTGGCCGCCGAACTCCCGCTGCAGGCGATCGCCGAACTGCTCGGCATACCGCAGGAAGACCGGCGCAAGATCTTCGCGTGGTCGAACGAGATGATCGGCTATGACGACCCGGAGTACAGCGGTGACGGCCAGGCGGCCGCCGCCGAACTCGTCGGCTACGCCATGGGCATGGCGGAGGAGCGCCGGGGCTGTCCCCGGGACGACATCGTCACCAAACTCGTCCACGCCCAGATCGACGGCGGCAACCTCTCGGCGGACGAGTTCGGCTTCTTCATGATCCTGCTGTCCGTGGCGGGCAACGAGACCACCCGCAACGCGATCTCGCACGGGATGCTGGCGCTGCTGCAGCACCCGGAGCAGTGGGAACTGTTCTGCGAGCAGCGGCCGGTGACGGCGGTCGATGAGATTGTCCGCTGGGCGACCCCGGTCACGGCGTTCCAGCGCACCGCGCTCGCCGACACGACCCTGGGCGGCCAGCAGATCAAGGCCGGCCAGCGGGTCGGCCTGTTCTACCGGTCGGCCAACTTCGACGAGGACGTGTTCGAGGCGCCCGAGAACTTCGATATCGTCCGCAGCCCCAACCCGCATCTCGGTTTCGGCGGCACCGGGACCCATTACTGCCTCGGGGTGAACCTGGCCAAGCTGGAGATCGAACTGATCTTCAACGCGATCGCTGACGGCATGCCGGACATCAAGCTGGCCGGGGATGCGCAGCGGCTGCGCTCGGGCTGGCTCAACGGCATCAAGCGGCTGCCGGTCAGCTATCGCTGAGACGCGGCGGCGGGGGCCCCGGCGCGGCTGGCGCCTGGGCNNCGGGCTCGGCGCGGCTGGCGCATGCCACCCCCGCGGGAGCGCCCGTCAGCCCGGGGTCGCTGCCACCACCCACATGGAGAAGTACTGCGAGCCGCCACCGTAGGCGTGGCCCAGCGCGGTCCGGGCTCCGGCCACCTGGTGGGCGCCGGCCTTGGCCATGACCTGGAGTGCGGACTCGGCGAAACGCAGCAGGCCAGAAGCGCCGATCGGGTTGGAGCTGAGCACCCCGCCTGACGGGTTGACCGGCAGCCGCCCGCCGATCGCCGTCTCACCCGCCTCGGTCAGCCGCCAGCCCTGCCCCGGCTCGGCGAAGCCGAGGTTCTCCAGCCACATCGGCTCGAACCAGGAGAACGGGACGTAGATCTCGGCGACGTCGATCTCGTCGATCGGGCTGGTGATGCCCGCCTGGCGCCAGAGCGCCGCGGCGCAGTCGGCGCCGGCCCGGGGATTGACGTGGTCCTTCCCGGAGAACATGGTCGGCTCGGTGCGCATCGCGGTCGCCCGGATCCAGGCCACCGGCCGCCCGCCCGCCTCGGTGGCCCGCGCCGCCGACTCGTCTCCGATCACCACCGCGCAGGCGCCGTCGGAGGACGGGCAGGTCTCGTCGTAGCGGACCGGGTCCCACAGCATGGGGGAGGCCTGCACCGACTCCAGCGTTATGTCCGCCTGCTGCAGGTGCGCGTATGGGTTGAGCGCGCCGTTGCGCCGGTCCTTCACCGCGACCAGCGCGCCGATGTGCCCGGGCGCGCCGCTGCGGCGGATGTAGGAGCGGATGTGCGGCGCGAAGTACCCGCCCGCCCCGGCCAGTACCGGCATGCTGAACGGCGGGGTGATCGACAGCGCCCACATGGCGTTGGACTCCGACTGCTTCTCGAACGCCACGGCCAGCACCCGGCGGTGCAGGCCGGCCTGGACCAGGCTGGCCGCGACGATCCCGGTCGCCCCGCCCACCGAGCCGGCGGTGTGCACCCGCAGCAGCGGCTTGCCGGTGGCGCCGAGCGCGTCGGCGAGGTACAGCTCGGGCATCATCACGCCCTCGAACAGGTCGGGCGCCTTCCCGACCACGACGGCGTCGATCTCGCCCAGCGCGATGCCCGCGTCGGCGAGGGCACGGTCCACGGCCTCCCGGCACAGCCCGGCGATGGATACGTCGCTGCGCCGCGAGCGGTGGCGGGTCTGGCCGACTCCGAGGACGGCGGCCCGGTGCTTCACGACTCTGCCTTCATGACCGTGCCTCCATGACGCAGACGAGGTTCTGCTGCAGGGCCGGGCCGCTGGTGGCGTGGCCGAGTGCCCGGCCGGCCCGGCCGGAGATGATCTCGCCGGCCGCCATCCCGATCCGGGCGAGACCCGCGGCGAACATCGGGTTGCCGCACAGCGCCCCGCCGGACGGGTTGACGCGGACACCGCCGCCGAGCCCGAGCGCGCCGGTGAGGATGAGCTCCTGATGGGTGAACGGCGCGTGCAACTCGGCGACGTCGGCCCCGGAGGCGCCCGCCGCCTGCCCGGCCGCCGCGGCCGACGGGGCCTTGGTCAGGTCCCGCGCGCCCAGCGAGCCGGAGTCGATCCGGTGCTCGAAACCGGTGATCCAGGCGGGCCGTTCGCACAGCTCGCGGGCTTTGCCGCCAGCGGCCAGGATCGCCACCGCGGCGCCGTCGCCGACCGGCGCGCAGTCGTGCGCCCGGAGCGGGTCGGCGACGTACGGCGCGGCGAGCAGCTCCTCGACGGAGACCTGGCCGGAAAGCTGAGCCTGCGGGTTGCCGGCCGCCGAGGCGCGGCTCCGGGCGGCGACCTCGGCCATCTCCTTCTCGCTCCAGATCCCCGCCTCGATGCCGAGCCGGGCCTGCAGCGCGGCGACGCTCACCGAGTCGGGCCACAGCGGCGCGTGCAGGTAGGGGTCAAGCTGGAGGGACAGCACCCGCCGCAGGTTCCCGGCCGAGGACTTGCCGAAGCCGTAGACCAGCGCGGTCTCCACCTCGCCGGTCAGGATCTTCAGCCAGGCCTCATACAGCGCCCAGGCGCCGTCCATCTCCACGTGCGACTCCATGACCGGTGGGAACGCCCCGATGGCGTCCACGGCCTGGACGAAGGAGAACGCCCGGCCGGCCAGGTAGTCGGAGGAGCCTGAGCACCAGAAGCCGATGTCGTCCTTGGCCAGCCCGGTGCTCTTCAGCACCTGCTGGAAAATCGGAACCAGCATCTCCACGCCGCTGGTGGTGCTTTCGCCATGGCGCAGGGACGGCGCCTGGGCGAAGCCGACGACGGCGACGTCAGTCACGGGGGCCGTCCTTCACAGGTGGTGGGCGTACGACTCATAGGGGGCGTCGGGCTCGCCGGTCGGCTGGAAGTGACCGATGTTCTCGATCGTGGTCCGCCACTGCTCGCGGGGCTTCCAGGCCGCCTTCACCCGCATGCCCATCCGCACCTCGCCCGGCTCGCAGCCCAGGATGAGGTGCTGGATCGCGATGTCGGCGCCGTCGAGCAGCACGGACGCCGCCACATACGGCGGCTGCACCCGCTGTCCCGGATACGGCACGTTGACCACGCAGAACGTGGTGACGATCCCGGTGTCGGGCAGTTCCACCTCGTCCGCGGTGGGGACACCGCAGGTCGGGCACGCGCCCCGGGGCGGGATGTAGACCTTCTGGCAGACCGGGCAGCGCTGGCCGACCAGCCGCCCTTCCGCCAGCCCGAGCAGGCAGGCGGTCTCGCCCGGTGAGGCGGTGTGCTCGTAGTTCAGCGTGATCGGCGTGGTGATCATCGTGACCGGCTCCGCGTCCGTCCGTGCTGCCGGCCTGGGGGCAGCGGGCTCCGCCGCCAGCCCGTCGCAGGGCTCGAAGCAGGCGATGTCACGGATATGGCCGACGGTGGGCTCCGCCCAGCGGGGGCGCACCCGCATGCCCGTCCGCATGGCGGCGGCCGGGCCGGCGTCCACGGCGTGCAGCATGGCGGTATCGGCGCCGTCCAGCCGGATCAGCGCCCAGGCGAACGGGTGCGCGAGTGGCTGGCCTGCCAGCGGCTCATCCACCCAGGACCAGGTGGTGACGGCCCCCTCGGGCCCCACCTCCACCAGTTCCGCCGGCGGGGCGAAGGTCACCGGGTCGTACTCGAACGGCGGGGCATGCACCCGGCCGTCCGCGCCGCGCGAACCGAGGATGCGCTGGGCCGCCAGCGCGGTCATAAACTGGCTCAAGACCGGGCCCAGCGACCGGGTGTAGTCGAAGCCGATCTCCAGCGGCGCACGCAGGGGCTGGTCCACGCACAGAAGTGAAACATGTTTCTGCTTATACAGGCAATAGACGCCGGACGACCCGGCGGCGCGGCTTGTTCACACATAGAACGTGTTCTAGATTTAGGCACGTGAACGCCATCGGCCTGTGGGCCATCGCCGCCGAGTCACCGGAGTTGCCCGCAGTGCTCGAGCCGGACGGCACGGTGGTGAGCTACGCGGAACTGGCGCGGGAGGCGGACCGCTTCGGCCGGGGTTTCCAGTCGCTGGGCCTGCGTCCAGGCGACGCGGTCGCCGGGCTGCTGCCCAACAGCGGCACCGCGCTCGCGATGTTCTTCGCCGCGATCGAGACCGGCCTGTACGTCGTGCCTGTCAACTGGCACCAGGTCGCCGCTGAGGTCGCTTACATCCTGGGCGACAGTGCGGCCGGGGCTTTCGTTGCGCATGAGCGGTTTGCCGGGGCCGCCGTGGCGGCGGCCGACCTGGCGGGGATCAAGCACCGGTTCGCGGCCGGCTCAATCCCGGGCTTCGAGCCGCTCGGCACGCTGGGCGACGACGGGTCGCACGAGCGGCCGCACCCCCGCACGCACGGCGCGCCGATGCTCTACACCTCCGGCACCTCGGGCCGGCCCAAGGGGGTGCGACGCCCGCTCACCGGTGCCGACCCGGACGACGCGGCGGTGATGGCGACCTGGTTCTTTCACCTGTTCGGCCTGGCGCCCTACGACGGCCACGTGCATCTGTGCGGTTCGCCGCTGTACCACACCGCCGTGCTCAACTTCGCGACGATATCGATCCAGCTCGGCCATCCCGTGGTGCTGATGGACCGCTGGGACCCGGAAGAGGCGCTGCGGCTCATCGAGCGGTACAAGGTGACGCACACCCACGCGGTGCCGACCCAGTTCCGGCGGATGCTCGCGCTACCGGAAGAGGTGCGCACCCGGTACGGCACCAGTTCACTGCGCTCGCTGATCCACAGCGCGGCACCCTGCCCGCCGGAGATCAAGCGGGCGATGATCGGGTGGCTGGGGCCGGTCATCGATGAGTACTACGCCGCGACCGAGGGCGGCGGGACGCTCATCAGCTCGCAGGAATGGCTGCGCAAGCCCGGCTCGGTGGGCCTGCCCTGGAAGGGTTCGGAGATCCGCGTGCTGGACCGGGCCAAGCAGCCGGTGGCCCCCGGCCAGCAGGGCCTGATCTACATGAAGATGGGCACCTCAAACTTCTCCTACTACCAGGACGAGGAGAAGACGGAGGCGGCGCGGGCCGGGGACATGTTCACCGTCGGGGACATCGGCTACCTGGACTCCGACGGCTACCTGTTCCTGTGTGACCGCGGCAGCGACATGATCATCTCCGGCGGGGTGAACATCTACCCGGCCGAGATCGAGTCGGAACTGTCCTGCCACCCGGCGGTCGCGGACGTGGCGGTGTTCGGCATCCCGCATGACGACTGGGGTGAGGAGATCAAGGCTGTCGTCGAGCCGATGCCGGGGGTGGAGACCGGCCCGGAGCTGACCGCCGAACTGCTGGGCTTCCTCGGCGGCCGGGTGGCGAAGTTCAAGCTGCCGCGGACCATCGGCTATGCCGCCGAACTGCCGGAAGCGACGCCGCGCCGGCATCTCGACGATGTGGTCAGCTTTCGCTGACCACATCGTCGCAGGTACGGGGGACAAGAAGATAGGGACGAGATACGAGATACGAGGGAATGTATTCGCTACGCTCATACCAAAATCATTAACAGGTTGCTGAAAAA
>DPMS01000663.1 GCA_003541285.1 Actinomycetota bacterium | reverse complement strand
GGCTGGCGGGCGCTGGTGGCCACCGGGGCCGCGGGGGCGATACCGCTCGCCGGGTACCTGCTCTGGTTCCACGGCTTCTACGGCCAGTTCGCCTTCACCAACAGCGACGGCATCTACCTGTGGTCACGAACGGCGACGTTCGCGAACTGCGCCATCATCAGGCCGCCCGCGGACGAGGTGGGGTTCTGCCCGCGCCAGCCGGTGGCGCAGCGGCCCTCCGCGTCGACGTTCATCTGGGAGCCCAGCTCCCCGCTGAAGAACGTGCCGGGGAAGAAGTTCTCCGTCGCCAAGAACGCGCTGGCGCAGGACTTCGCCATCCGGGCCATCACCGCGCAGCCCGGCGCCTACCTGGGGGATGTCCTGCATGACGTCTCGCTCACGTTCTACTGGAACAACCCGGAGCACCCGAGCGTGATGATGAGCCACCGCTACCAGTTCAGCTACGCGGCGAAACACTGGATCTCCCCCACCTTCGCGCTCGGCCACGGCCAGACCGTCGCCTCCGACCAGCTTCACTACGGTGGGGCGACCACAACCCAGGTGATCGAGCCGTTCGCCGGGTGGATGCGCGGCTACCAGCGCTTCATCTACCTGCGCGGCACACTGCTGGGAGTCCTGCTGCTGATCGGGCTCGGCGGCATCGCCCGCGCCTGGCGCGGCGGCGGGGGCGCGGGGTTCCGGAGGCTGGCGGGCTGGGGCGGGCCCGGCCTGTATCCCTGGGTAGCCTCCGTCACCCTGCTGCTGGTCCCGGTGATGACCGCTGACTTCGCCGAGCGGTACGTCCTGATCGGGGTACCGGTGATCTGCCTGGCGGCCGCGCTCGCGTTCGCCCGGCCGGACCCGGCCAGCGTCACCGGCAGCGCCGCGGCCACTGGCACGACGGGCGCGGACGCGGCAACGTCCAGCACGGGCACGGACGCGGCCACGGAAACCGTGGTCGCCGCCGGACGCAACGGCGAGCCCGGTGGCGCCGTCCAGCCTGGTGCCGGGGCACGCCCCAGTGCCGGGGCTCACCCCGGCACCTAGGCGCCACGCCCGGCCGGCGTTCATCGCCGGGTACGGGCACCCCGCACAGCCGCCAGCACGCCGCCTGCCGCCGCCCCGGCGGCGAGCACCAGGCAGGTCACGCTCGCCGCGTGGGCGGACACCACCCGGAAACCGCCCGCGGCGGCGTGCAGCGGCAAGTGGCCGGCCAGGTTCAGGTACAGCGTGCCGAACGTGGCGACCCCAACCACCAATGCGAGCTGGTTGATCGTCACGATGACGCCGGTCGCGTCGGCCGCGTCAGCCACGGGCACCCGCATCAGCACCGCGGTCATCAGCGGGCTGAACGCGGCCGCCATGCCCGCCCCGGTCAGGGCCAGTGCCAGGTAGAGCCAGGCACCGCCGGCCCCGCCGCCATGCAGCAGGAGCGCCAGGGCGGCCAGCCCGGCCGCGTTGGCGGCGAAACCGCCGGTGATCAGCGCCAGGTTCCCCCCGGTCCCGGCCTGGCCTATCCGCTGCCAGTTGAGGCTGACCAGGGCGAAGGCGAACCCGGCCGGAGCGAAGGTGAGCCCGGCCCGCAGCGCCGGGTAACCCAGGCCGCCCTGCAGGTGCAGGGCCAGCATGAAGAAGAACCCGCCGAACACGGCCAGCACCGCGAACATCGCAGCGATCCCCATGGCCACCCCGGGCAGCCGCAGGATCCGGCCGGGAATCAGGGGTGAGCCACCCCTGGCCGCGACCCGCCGTTCGGTCACGGTGAAGACCGCGAACCCGGCCGCGCTGGCGGCGAGGCAGGCCCAGCCCCACAGCGGCCAGTGCTGGGACTGCCCGAGGACCAGCGGCAGGACCAGGGCCAGCGCCGACGGCGTGAGAATCGCGAGCCCCGCCAGGTCGAGCCCCCGCCCCGGCTCACCACGCCCGCTGGGCAGCAGCCGGCTCCCGGCGATCAGCAGTGCCGCCCCGATCGGCACGTTCAGCAGGAACACCGGCCGCCACCCGCTGTCCCACAGATCCGCGCTGACGAGCAGCCCGCCGGCCACCTGGCCGGCCACGGCCCCGCCCGCGAGCACCGCCGAGTACAGCCGCATCGGCCGGGCTCTGGCCGGGCCGGGATACGAGCGCTGAATGAGGCTGAGCACCTGCGGGATCATGGTGGCCGCGCCGACGCCCTGCACGAACCGCAGCGTCACCAGCACGCCGGTCGAGCCGGCCAGGCCGCAGCCCAGCGAAGCCAGCGTGAACAGGGCCACCCCGGCCAGGAACATCCGGCGGTGGCCGAGGATGTCGCCGAGCCGGGCGCCGGTCACCAGCAGCACCGCGTACGTGATGACATAACCCGCGATGACGAGCTGCAGGCCCGAGCCGGATGCGTGCAGGCTGGTATGGATGGAGGGGGCGGCGACGTTTACCACCGATGCGTCGAGCAGGGCCATGAACTGGCCGGTGAGGACGATTGCCAGGGCCCCGCGTGCGCTGGCCGGGCGTGGCCGGGCCAGCGGCGCGGATCTGGCGGTGGTGAGGGTGTCTGTCATGCACCTGAGCCTGCCGCCACTGCGATCCTGGTACCAGGAGCCTGTTTATCCTGGTACCAATGCCACCTGGCAGGCGTCCCCAGCGTCCGGGAGGATGACTGTATGAGCACCGTGGCCAGCGCCAACGGGCACCACCGCCGCGCCGAACTTGCCGCCTTCCTGCGCAGCCGCCGTGAGCGCGTCAGCCCTGAGCAGGCCGGCCTGGCGCCTGGCCTGCGGCGGCGCACGCCTGGGCTGCGGCGCGAGGAGGTCGCGCAGCTGGCCGGCGTGGGGGTGACCTGGTACACCTGGCTGGAGCAGGGCCGCCCGATCAATGCCAGCACCCAGGTGCTCGGGGCGGTGGCCCGCACCCTCCTGCTCGACCAGGCCGAGCGGGAGCATCTGTTCCGGCTGGCCGACGTCCCGGACGCGGCGACGGTGGCCGCGGACGGGCAGCATGCCTGTGAGCAGGTGCCCGCGGAGGTGCAGGGCATCATCGACGCCCTGCTGCCGCTGCCCGCCAGCGTGCTCAACGAGCGCTTCGACCTGCTCGCCTGGAACGCCGCCTACGCGGCCTTGTGGCCCACTGTGGTCACCGCCGAGCCAGGCGAGCGCAACGTGCTGTGGCTGACCTTCCTGCACGCCGAATGCTGCCACCCCTACATCAACCGTGACGAGCAGCTGCCCCGGCTGGTCGCACAGCTGCGCGGAGCGTATGGCCGCCATGTCGGCGAGCCCGCCTGGACCAGCTTCGTCCGGCGGCTGCAGGCGCGCAGCCCGCACTTCGCCCGCCTGTGGGCCGAGCACGACGTGGCCAGCCAGGCAACCTACCTCAAGATCTTCCGGCATCCCGCGTACGAGCGGCTGGCCATGACCACCACCAGCCTCGCCGTGCTCACCGTCCCGGGCACCCGGGTGGTCGTGTACACGCCCGCCGACGAGGTCACCAGGGAGGCGATCGCCGCCCTGCTGCGCGGCGAGGGCACCGGCGCCCGGTTCCCCTGCTGGCCCGCCCACCAGCGCAAACGCGCCGAACTAGCTGCTGCTCACCCTGCACCCTGACCACCGCCCGTGCTGCCCCGGCGCGGGCCAGGGCCGGGCAGCCGGAGCGTATTGCCGCTCTCGAAGAGCGGGATCACGTCCAGCACGGGGGGCTCACCGCTGCGCACGGCGTGCTCCGCCAGCCGGTACACGGCCCGGTGGGGCGTGCTGGCGAGTTCGGCGTGGCGCATCCGGGCCAGCAGCGTGGCGGGGTCGCTGGCGCTGATTATGGTGCCGGGCTGGGCCGTGAACAGCGGGAACGCCCAGAAACGGCGGGAGGCGCAGCCCCACAGCACGGCCCACTGCGGGTGGGTGGCCTGGACCTGCGCGGCCTGGGCACGCTGGCTGGGGTCGAGCACCTCGCCGGGTCCGCCACCGGTGGTCACTGGGTCAGGTCCTTAATGACCAGGTGGGGGCGGGCCTTGGCCGCTATCTGGCGGGTGGTCTCCCAGCAGGTGGAGCACATCGGGTAGGAGCGTC
Organism: Actinomycetota bacterium; assembly: GCA_003541285.1. GTDB lineage: Bacteria > Actinomycetota > Actinomycetes > Streptosporangiales > Streptosporangiaceae > UBA9676. Next base: position 459 of record DPMS01000663.1, on the reverse strand, counting down.
CCCAGCATTCGGGCCAGAACGCGTCGCGGGGTGTGCCGGGGACGCCGAGTTGCCCGAAGGTGACGATGACTTCGGCGAGGGTGCCGAGGGTGCGGTGCTGGCGGTCGTTGCACAGGCACCGGCCCTGGGGGGCGGTCAGGGTGATCTCGTCGTGGCCTGGCAGGCGGGCGTTCACATCCGGTTCCTGGGGACGCGGGCCACTCCTGCGTACAGGTCGACCGGGCAGGGGGAGGCGCTTGTAAGGTCCGGCCGCCACTCGGTGACCGGGACCACGCCGGGTGCCACCAACGGCAGCCCGCCGAACAACGCGGTGACCTGGCTGTGGGTGCGGGCGGTCACCCCGGTGCGAACCTGGGCGTTGTAAGCGGTGACCCCGGCACCCACCGGGCCGGGGGCGAAGTCGGCGGTGAGGTGGGAGATCGCGAGGTGACTGCCGGGTGCTAAGGAGCTGCGCAATAA
>DPMS01000831.1 GCA_003541285.1 Actinomycetota bacterium | reverse complement strand
GCCAGCGCCGCCGGCTGAGGGAGCCGGCTAACGAGATCGCCCGGGTCGGTGACCGGGACGGTGTGCACGGCCAACCTGTCCGGCGTCCGCTGGCCTTCGTTCCCCTGGCCGGCTTCCACGCCAGACAACTGTACGTGGCGGGCAGGGGAACAGTTGCCGCGGGGAGGGGCCTTGCGCGTCAATCAGGGCTGAAATCACCCGATCCCCGGAAGTGGGCCGGGCCATCCCTGGTATCGGTCAGAGCAGGGAGACCGGCAACGGTCAGAGCAGAGAGAGCTGCACCGCGTCCTGCGTCAGCTCGCCGTCACCGGCTTCGCGCGTGCCCCCGGCCCGCTCGCGCTGGGTTGGCTGGCCCGGCTGGAGCCGGGACCGCCTCGCACCCGCGCCTCCCCGGTGTGACGTCCGGCCGATGCCCTCCTGCCGGGCGAGTTCACGGATCTGTTCGGTCACCCGCTGCTGGTAGGCCTTAGGGGCGTAGGCGCTCCGCCCGTACAGTCCGCGGTACCGGGGGATCAGATCCGGGTGATGCTCGCCGAGCCAGCCGAAGAACCAGTCGCGTGCACCGGGCCGCAGGTGAAGCACGATCGGGCTGACCGAGGAAGCGCCGGCCTGCGCGATCTGCCGCACGGTGGCACCGAGCTGCGCAGGGGAGTCGGACAGGAACGGCACGACCGGGCCCATCAGCACCCCGCACGGCAGCCCGCGGCCGGTGAGCGTGGCGCACACCTCCAGCCGGCGCTGCGGGCTGGGCGTGCCCGGTTCCAGTGTCCGCCACAGGTCCTGGCTGGTGCAGCCGACCGAGACCGCGAGGCCGACGTCGGTGACCTCGGACGCCTCTTCCAGCAGGCCAATGTCGCGCAGGATCAGGGTGCCCTTGGTGAGGATCGAGAACGGGTTGGCGGCGTCACGCAACGCCGCCAGGACGCCCGGCATGAGCTGGTACCGGCCCTCGGCACGCTGGTAGCAGTCCACGTTGGTGCCCATCGCGATGTGCTCACCGCGCCAGCGGGGCGCGGCCAGTTCGGCCCGGACCCGCTGCGGGGCGTTGACCTTGACCACGATCTTGGAGTCGAAGTCGTGCCCGGCGTCCAGGTCGAGGTAGGTGTGCGTCTGCCGGGCGAAGCAGTTGTGGCTCACCACGCCGTCGGCGATGAAGTCGCCGGTCCCGGTGGTGATGTCGAACATGGGCAGGTCCAGCCCGAGCGGTTCCACCGACACCACACCGAGCCGCGCGCCGCTCTTGATCGCGGTGCCCTCGATGCTGCGCTTGCGGGTGATCGCCGGGTCGGTGGTGTGGAAGAACCGGAGCGCCTCTTTCAGCCCGCCCCGCAGCCGGATGACCCGCAGGCCGTCCGCGTGCCGGGCGGGCTCGGCCACCGCGGCGAATCCCAGTGCGTACAGGCAGGCGATGGTCCAGCCGATGATCGCCGGGTCGGTGTCGCTGATCCGCAGGGCGCCGCTGCAGCTGCCCTCGGCGTCGAAGATCCCGGCAAGAAAGCCCTTCCGCCAGTCCAGGCCTGGTGAGCCGGGCCAGCGTGTCAGCCACTTGATGACGCGCACCTGATCGCGGGTGCTGGTGCGGATGGCTGTCATCATGCGGCGGGTTTCGCTGGCCTCGGAGAAGGCGAACATGGTCGTTGCGAGCCCGGCGCTGGCGAGATAGCCGCGCGCCCGCCCGAGCGCGTCTGTGCCAGCGAGCGCCAGCCGGAACTGGGGTATACCGCCGTAAGTGCCGAGGCCCGCGTCGCCGCGGACCATCCCGCACAGGTAACCCCGCCGGTACTCGGCGGAGTCCTTGGGCTGTTCCGCGAAGCGGCCGGTCCCGATCAGTTTGTTACCAGCCGTCAGATGCGGTCGCCGCTCCGCCCCTTGCTCCCGGCCGGTGACGTATTTCCAGCCCCGGTCGCTCAGGAAGCGGTGATCGCCGCTGCTGACCAGGCTGGTGCCGTCCTCCAGGGTAGTCCGGTACGCGGGTTTCACCGTCTGCCAGTGCGCCAGCACCGTGGTCGGCACGTAGCGGCGGCAGCGCCCCCGCCGGGCGGTGCCGTAGACGGCGTCGCCGGCCCGGACGTCTGCCAGCGGCTTGGTGCGGCCATCGGCCATCAGGATGGGCGTCTCCCCCCACGCGCAATAGGTACAAGCATGGGAGCAGCCCCGGTACGGGTTGATCGTCCAGCGGAACGGCATGCGGGAGGCCTCGGGTACCCGGTTGATGATGGACCTGGCGTGCACTTCGAAGAAGGTCATGCCAGCGAAACCGGGGGTGCCGGACGAGCGGGCCACCGCCTCCCGTTCGAACAGGGCGGGCGCCGCTGGCCCGCCGCCGCCGATCCGGATGGCATCCCAGCGCACACACGGAAAACTAGAACAGCAGTTCCCCTCGTGTCAAACACCTGTTCGAGTAGATCACCGGCCGGGAATCCGTGCCGTTCTGGTCATCGGTTCAGGGCTAAAAATCTTGCCGCGTGGGGATAGTAGAGGCATTCAGCTCCGGCGCTCACTGGGCGGAGGTGGCGCCATGGCCCTTTCCATGGAGGAACAGCGCATCCTCGCGGAAATCGAGCAGCATCTCGCACGGGCCGAGCCGGCACTGGCCGCCCAGCTGGCCGCGTTCGGGCATCCGGTCGATGAGAGCGGCCTGCACTCTCCCCGGATACGGATCCTGGCCTCCTTCGCGGTGCTGATCGTCATTGCGGTCGTCTCGGTGGTGGTGTACGCGCTGGTGCCGCTGCGTGCCCCCGATCGTGGCGGGGCCGGGCNNGCGCCAGGACGCCCGTCCGCGAGCGCGCCGCGCCGGCCTGCCGCCGCGCGTCCGGCCCCGCCAGCCGGCTCCGGGCAGCAGCCGCCCCTGGTGACGTCGGCCAAGTAGCGGGAGCCGGGTACCGGGGGCCAGTTAGCCGCCGGTCAGGATTCGCGCCACAGCTGCAGCAGGTACTGCTCGTGACCTTCGAGTGCCCGGCGGGCCTGCTGGAACTCGTCGCCGAGCGGGTCAATGCCTCGCTCGAACAACTCGCTGTAGAGCCGCATGACCTCGCGGCGGTTCCGGGCATGGACCCGGATCACATAGTCACCCACGCCGCCGACGAGCCTGAGCCCTTCCACGGCACGGCCGGCCGAGCCCATGTCGATGCTCAGCGCGCCGCGCAGGTAGACGACGGCCTTCGCCTCGTCCTCCCACCCGTCGCCGAACGGTGGCGGCGCCGTGTCCCACTCCTCCAGGAAGACCCGGACACCGATGTGCTCCTGCAGGCTGGCTACCCACATCTGCTCGCGGTTGGCGCTGATCAATGCGCCGGTAGGCGCCAGCGGCCCGCCTGGCGCATCCGGGTCAACCGTCGCGTCGTGAACCCGGAACATCCTGCGATCCGGGAACACCGGGATCTCCAGCCGGATCACCCTGCGGCTCACCTGTTCCCCCTCACACACGTCTCCCGCCCCCTACAGCATGCTCCGAGCGGGGCCGCGCAGCCCGGCAATTGCTGACAATGCGCAAACCTGGCCCGGTGGCCCATCTCTGGATGTGTCCTTCCGCCCAGGTCACACGGTGCGGGCCCGATAAGGGATATCTTCCGGCAGACAGCGGGAGGATGGCCACATGGTAATTGGGCACCGGATGGTGGACGCGGGCGGGCTGCCCATGCATATCGCCGAGGCGGGCACCGGCCCGCTGGTGATCTTGCTGCACGGGTTTCCCGAGTGCTGGTACTCCTGGCGTCACCAGCTGCCGGCCCTGGCCGAGGCCGGCTTTCACGCCGTGGCGCCCGACCAGCGCGGGTACTGCCGGAGCGGCCGGCCGCGCCCGGTGGAGCAGTACACCATCCTGCATCTGGCCGGCGACATCATCGCCCTCATGGACGCGCTCGGTGAGCAGACGGCGGTGGTGGCCGGCCACGACTGGGGAGCCCCGGTGGCCTGGAGCACCGCGCTGATGCGCCCCGACCGGGTGCGGGCAGTGATCGGCCTGAGTGTCCCGTACCGGCCGCGGGGGAGCAGCCCGCCGCTGCCCACGCTGCGGGCGCTGTTCGGCGACGGCTTCTACATGGCGTATTTCCAGCAGCCGGGCACCGCCGACGCCGAACTCGCCGCCGATCCGCCCGCCACCTTCGGCCGGCTGCTGTATGCGGCGTCCGGCCAGGCACCCCCGTTGCTGCCGGTGGTGCCACCCGGCGGCGGCCTGCTGGACGTGTGCCCGGACCCGCCGTCACTGCCGGGCTGGCTCACCGCCGATGACATCGCCGTCTTCGTGTCCGAGTTCACCGGCGCCGGGTTCACCGGGCCCCTGAACTGGTACCGGAACCTCGACCGGAACTGGGAGCTGACCGCCCCCTGGCGGCACGCGCCGGTCACCACGCCCGCCCTGTTCATCGCCGGCGACCGGGACTTCGTTGTCAGCGTGCCCGGCCCGGCGCAGGTGGCCGGGCGGATGCGGCAGTGCGTGCCGCGGCTGGCCGATCCGGTCCTGCTCGCCGGCTGTGGCCACTGGACCCAGCAGGAGCGTCCTGACGAGGTGAACCAGGCGATGATCAGTTTCCTGGCCGGGCTTGGGTGATGCCCGTGCGCTCGACCAGTTCCGCCCAGAGCGCGGCGTACTGCCGCGCTGCCGTGCTGCGTGGTGCGAAGGCGGCCACCGGGGCACGCTCCACCGACATCCGCTCGATCAGCGACAGCGCGGGGATCACCGTGACCGCGACGTCCGACCGCTCAGCGGGCAGGCGCTCGGCGATCTCGCGGTGCAGGCGCTTGCGGCGGTCGATCATGGAGCAGAACGCGAGCAGGGTGGGCCGGTGCCCGTCGAAGCCGGAGATGAACCCCGACAGCTGATCCAGGGTGCGCACCGACAGGGTGGTCGGGATCAGCGGCACCAGCAGCGTGTCGGCGGCGTGCAGCACGCTCTCCGACAGCAGCGAGATGCTGGGCGGGCAGTCCAGGACGATCAGGTCGTATTCGGCGCGGAGCGGGCGCAGCAGCCGCGCCAGCCGCTGGGTCGGCTTCTTGGTCGCGTCGAGGATCAGGTCCAGGTTCCGGTAGGTGAAGTCGGCCGGAAGCAGATCGAGGCGCTCGAAGTCGGTGCCCTTGATCGCGTCGTCGAGGTCCCGGCTGCCGCGGATGAGTGCCGCCCCACCGCCCTTGACGCGCGGCCTGACCCGGAGCAGGAAGCTGGCCGCCCCCTGCGGGTCGAGATCCCAGAGCAGGACCCGCAGCCCGTCGCGGGCGGCGAGGTAACCCATGTTGACCGCCGTCGCCGTCTTGCCCACGCCGCCTTTGATGTTGTAGCTGGCGAGGATCTTCATCGGCCGGCGTCCGTGGTGAGGGCACGGAACCGCTGCTGGTTGGCGGCGCTGGCGAAGTCGGCGAACCGGCCCCCGAACTCGCCGCGCGCCCGCCGTTCGCGGCGGGCGATCTGGCCCGCGAGTTCTCCCATGGCCAGCAGGGCCGTGACTGGGACCTGTTGCTCCTGCATCATCTGCGTGGCGAACATCCTGATCTCGTGCTGCTGTACCTGGCAATCCTGGTACGTACCGAGGCAATCTTGCAGGCCTTTCAGGTCCCGCACGGCCTGCCGGTGGATGGCAGGGTCGTGCAGGGACGCGAAGAACTCCAGCAGGTAACGCAGCTCCTTGCACCGTTTGCGGAGGTCATGCAGGCTTTCCGGCGGGGAGTCCGCGGTGATCGCGGCGCCGTCACGCAGGACCCGCCGGTGTGCCCGCCGGATCCTTTCCGCGGCCAGCCGCGCGGCGGTCCTGCCCTTGCGGGCGGGTGCCCGCTCACTCAGCGCCCCGCGCCAGGCATCGGTCAGGACGGCGAAGCGGGCCGAGCGCAGTGCCCGCGTCAGCTGCCGCCGCTCCAGCGTGCGCCGCCGGGCGAGATGCTCGGCGAAGGGAGCAAGTTCTGGTGGCGTTGCAGACTCCAGGCCAGCCGCCATGGCGGGGTAGTTCAGCAGGTAAACGTCCAGATCGCGGACGGGGGTGGTCACATCGCCCAGCCACTTGAACTCGTCGCGGAACTTCTCCGCCAGGCCGGCCGGCAGCGCGTCGCCGCACAGCTTGATCGCGGACCGGGTGCGGCGGACCGAGACGCGCAGGTCATGCAGGAACTCGCTGTCGATGTCGCGCACCGTTCCCGCGACGTTGGCCTCCAGCGTGTCGAGCAGGCGCAGCAGCACCGCTGCCATCGCGGCACGGGCCGGCATCTCGGCGGTCAGGTGGACGTCGACCTTGCTGGTGTAGTCGCCGGGCCGGCGGCCGATGGCGGCGAGTGCGCTGTCGCGCAGCGAAAGCTCCGCCGGCGCCACGCCCGGCGTGCCGGCCAGGCAGCGGATGATCTTGTCGGTCTGTGCCTGGTAGCCGCGGACGGCGGTGACCGACAGCCGTGGCGGCAGGCCGGCGGCGTCCTGGCCGGCCGGCGACGGCTGGTTCACCGTCAGCCAGGCGATCGTCTTGTCGTCGGTGTTGAGCACCCGCCACTGCCGGATCGTGCTGGCCGCCCGTGCCACCGGCATCAGCGCCCGCACCCAGCTCACCGGCTCCAGGCGCGCCCGCAACGGCCCCGGCGGAAGGGCGCTGGCGAGTGCGGGCCAGCGGATCCGGCTGGTCCCGGCGGTGATCCGCTCCCCGTCGGCATCGGTCAGCGTGTACTCGCTGAAGCCCGATCCGGCGGCATGCTCCAGCGTGAGCCCGGCTCCGTGCAGCCGCCAGTCGAAGGTGTCCAGCCAGGTATGCCGCACCGTCCGCGGGCGGCCTCCGGGCACGACCGCATAGCGTGGCGCGAGTGCCGCCCGCACCACGTCGAGGGGTGACCGGCCGTCGCCGGCGAGCACGAAGTCGTGCGAGAGCGCCTCCACCACGAAGCTTTGCCCCGGTTCTCGAAGAAAGGACATGCCGGCGACGGATGGGAAGTACGGATCGAACGAACTGCCCACTATCTGGCCTCAGCCACTATCTGGCCTCAACCAGCTTAACCAGCATCGGGTCGGTAACCCAGGGGCCTCATCCCCGGCTGCCGTCAGTCGTCAGGCCAGGCGTGTCACTTCCACGGTCACCTTCATCGTGCTGCCCGGGGCGCCGTGGCCGGGGAGGCGGGCGCCGTGGCCGGGCGGGTGGACATGCCCTAGTCTCCTGGCTGTGGGCTGGGCCTCGATCGCTTCAGCGGCAACGGCAGCAGGCACGCTGATCCTCGCGGCGGCCACCTTCGCCGCGGTGCGGTCGGCCAGCCGGGCGGCGCGTGTGGCCGAGCAGTCATTGCTGGCCGGCCTGCGGCCGCTGATCGTGCCATCCCGGTTGCAGGATCCCCCGCAGAAGGTCATGTTCGGTGACCACAAGTGGTTCACGGTCACCCGTGACCTCTACCTGCCCTCCGGCGACATCGGTTTCTGGCAGGGCGCGTTGGCCAGCGCATGATCACCCGGCTGGGCATGGAGCCGCGCCCGGACGGGGGCTGGCTTCTCTCGGCGTCCCGGCACTGGAACGCCGGCCGGCCCGGCCCACGGTGACAAGGGAAGCCCGGGCGGGCGGGAAGCGTTGATCTGTTTCTGCCCGCGCCCGAACTGGGCCCGCCCGGAACCAGGAAGGCTGACTGCTGATGACCGACTCCGCGCCCACCGCTGCCGGCGGAACCCTCAACGACCCGCTCGCGCAGCTGACTGGGCCGCTGGCCGGGACCACCCGGATGCATTTGGAGGTCGTGGAGTCCAGGCGGCTCACCCCGGGCATGCAGCGGCTGGTCCTGACCGCGCCGGAACTGGCCAGCCTGGAGAACCAGCCGGGCCAGGACGTGATGCTCATGGTGGATACCGACGCCGGCCGCCCGGTGCGCCGGCGGTACACCATCCGGGCGCTCGATCGCGGGCTTCGGCTGCTCACGCTGGAGGTGGTCCGGCACGGGGACGGGCCGGGTGAGCGCTGGGTCGCGGCGGCCGGCCCGGGTGACCAGATCGAGGGCATCGGGCCGCGCGGCAAGATCTTCCTGGCGGAGGCGGCGGACTGGCACCTGTTCATCGGGGATTTCTCGGCGCTGCCGGCCTTTTTCGCGATGGCTGGCGCGCTGCCCGCGGGCAGCCGGGCACTGGTGATCCTGGAGGTGCCGGACCCGGCGGACGAGCAGGAACTGGCCACCCGGGCAGCGGCCGGGCTGACCTGGCTGCACCAGCTGGGCCGTCCGGCGGGCGATCCGTCCGCGCTGGTGGCGGCCGCGGCCGCGGCGGCCCTGCCGGCCGACGGCCGCGGGCACGCCTACCTGGCGGGAGAGGCCGGGGTGGTGCTGGCGCTGCGGGAGACGCTGGCGGCCCGCGGCCTGACGCCGGAGCAGATCTCGCCGAAGGCGTACTGGGGGCTCGGCAGGGCTAACGCGCCGCACGGGGAACCCGCCAGGGACGCATGACGCTGCCCGCGCTGGGCGGTCAGAACGCGGTCACGGCCAGCTGTCCTCGCCGGGCGCCGGTGCGGCCAGGAAGCCGAGCCATTCGTCGACCCCGGCCGACATGGGTCACTAACTGCCGCAGCGTCCAGGCCGGGCAGGTGGGTACCGGGCGGGTGAGGTCCGCGCCGCCGGTCAGCTGGGCAAGAGTTCCGGAGCTGCCGGTAACTTCGGCATGCAGGCGCCCGGAACTGATTGTGGACATGAAAGAGCCTTCCGGCGGTCAGTCCGGGGGAGAAGCCGCTGGCCTGCGGGACGGCCCAGCGAACGGGTCAGCCGCAGCCGCACGCCCCGCCGCAGCAGCCACCACCGGATCGGGTCGGGGCCGCGCCTGCCCTGCCGCCGACGGACACCGTCGAGAGCAGCTTCACGGTGTCGTCGTGCCCCTCCGGGCAGGGGCAGGGCGCAGAGGCTTCGGCCATCGGACGGTTGACTTCGAACGTCGCACCGCAGGCCCGGCAGCGGAACTCATAACGTGGCACGGCTGAAGCTTATGCCACGAGCATCGCCTACGTCAGCGTGTGCGCGATTGACCGCTCTGCGCGGCGGCCGCCACACGGTCACCAGCACCCGGGGGCGTCTACATTTCGGTGTCGGCCGGCAGCGGTTGCCCTCCGCGCCCCGGTGCCCCGCGGTGGGATGGCGATCGCGGTGAGGATCCGTTTGGCGCCCTGATGGCGGAGGGGGTGGCGGTGCCGCGCGGCCGCGGGCCGGCGGCACCTGCGGCCTCCGGGGCGTCGTAGTAGAACTGGCCGCCGCGCAGGAGCGACACCGAGGCCCCGACCAGCGACATGAGAGCCGCGGCCGTGAACACGATGATCAGCCCGTGGTGGAACGGCCCGGAGATCAGGTGCGGGAAGAACTGTGTCCCGGTCAGCACGGCGACGTTGTGGGCAGGCAGGGTGGCGAGCACACCGGAGGGGCCCAGCAGGTGCTGGACCGGGTTGTAGCCGAGCAGGGCCGCGAACACGGTGCTGACCGGTGGCAGGTGACTGACCTGGTTCGCGGTGGCCAGCGGGACTCCCTGCGCGTGCAGGCCGGCGGCCAGGGCGCGGGGCAGGGTGGTGGCGAGGCCGACGATCATCAGCGAGAAGAAGATCCCGATCGACAGGGCCATGCCCGAGTTCTGGAAGGTGGACCGCATGCCCGACGCGGAGCCGCGGTGGTGAGCCGGGACGCTGCTCATGATCGCGGAGGTGTTGGGGGAGGCGAACAGGCCCGAGCCGATCCCGTTGCCGAAGATGAGCAGCGCGAACACCCAGAACGGGAAGTCGACCGGCAGCAGCATCAGGCCGCAGAACGCTGCCGCCGCCACCAGCAGCCCGGCGGTGGCGAACGGGCGCGGTCCGTACCGGTCCGACAGGTACCCCGATATCGGGCCGGCCAGCAGGAAGCCAGTGGTCAGCGGCAGCATGTAGATGCCCGCCCAGAGCGGGGTGACCGCGAAGTTGTAGCCGTGCAGCGGCAGCCAGATCCCGGCCAGCCAGATCACCAGCATGAACTGAAGGCCGCCGCGCGCGGTCGAGCCGAGCAGGCTGGCCGCGTTGCCGGCCGCGAACGCGCGGATCTTGAACAGGCTCATCCGGAACATCGGTTCTGCGATCTTGGTCTCGATGACGCAGAACATGACCAGCAGTGCGGCACCCGACGCCAGCCCGGCGATCACCCAGGGGCTGGTCCAGCCGGTCGAATGCCCGCCGTAAGGCTGGATCCCGTGGGTGATCGCGGCCAGCAGCAGGCCCGCGCCGAGCGCGAAGGTGATGTTGCCGGCCCAGTCGATCCGTGCCCGCCGGGTGGTCGCGATCTCCCGCAGGCTGCGATAGGACCACAGGGTGCCCACCACCCCGATCGGCACGTTCACCCAGAACACCGCGCGCCAGTCCCAGGCGGCCAGCAGCCCGCCGAGCAGCAGCCCGATGAACTGGCCGGCGATCCCGGCGATCTGGTTGATACCCAGCGCCATGCCGCGCTGGCGGGCGGGGAATGCGTCGGTCAGGATGGCGGCCGCGGTGGGCATCAGCATCGCCCCGCCGAACGCCTGCACCAGGCGCCAGCCGATCAGCCAGATGGCGCCAGACGGGCCGGTGAAGGGGTCGAGTGACAGCGCGATCGAGGCCAGCGTGAAGACCACGAACCCCAGGTTGTAGATCCGTACCCGGCCGAACATGTCGCCCAGCCGGCCGAGCGTGACCACCAGCACCGCTGTCACCAGCAGGTACCCCATGATCATCCACAGCAGGTAGGTGACGTTGGCCGGGGCGAGCGGGTCGAGATGGATGCCGCGGAAGATGGCCGGCATCGCGATGATCACGATCGACGCGTCGATGGTCGCCATCGTGATGGAGAGCGTGGTGTTGGAGAGCGCAACCCACTTGTACAGGCCGCCGGTGGGCATGTCCGCACGCTTTTCCCGCACGTTGCCCCAGCCTATCTCGCATTACTTGCTTGACCACAACTAGTTAGTCCCGGCCGCAGGACCGCCTGCACCGGGCAAGGCTGCGACCGGGACCAGCTGGCCGTGCTGCGGCTGATCACCTCGCCCGGGCCGGGCTGACCAGGCCGCTGCCGGTCAGGCC
>DPMS01000494.1 GCA_003541285.1 Actinomycetota bacterium | reverse complement strand
AAGCCCGACACGTTGGCGGCGAGCGCCGTCATCTCATCGAGGGGGTTGGAGACCACGATCAGCACCGCCTCCGGTGCGTACTTGACCACGTTCTCCACCACGTTGCGGACGATCTTGGCGTTGACCTCGATCAGGTCCATCCGGCTCATGCCCGGCTTACGGGGCAGGCCGGCTGTGATGATCACGATGGCCGAGCCGGCGATCACCTCGTAGCCCTCGCCGCCCGGCCCGGTGGTCTGCCCGGTCACCTTGGTCTCGAAGCCCTCGATAGGCCGCGACTGGTTCATGTCGAGCGCGATGCCTTCGGGCTTGCCGTCGACGATGTCGGTGAGGACCACCTCGTCGAACAGGTCATACTCGGCAAGCCGCTGTGCGGTGGTCGAGCCGTAGAAGCCGGCCCCGACGACGCTCACCTTTCCCTTGCGGGCCATGTCCGCCGATCTCCTTCGCTGTCAGTCTGGATTGGTGGCCTGCCCCGTCCCGGATCAGGCGGCCATCGCCGCCCGGAGGTTGCTGTCGAGGGCGGCCAGGAATTCCTCGGTGGTGAGGTACGGCGTGTTGGCCCCGACCAGCAACGCGAGGTCCTTGGTCATCTTGCCGCTTTCCACCGTCTGGATACACACCCTCTCGAGCATCTCGGCGAACGCGGTGACCTCCGGCGTGCCGTCCAGCTTGCCCCGGTGGGCGAGGCCGCGCGTCCAGGCGAAGATGGAGGCGATCGGATTGGTGGAGGTCGGCCTGCCCTGCTGGAACATGCGGTAGTGGCGGGTGACGGTGCCGTGGGCCGCCTCGGCCTCGACGGTGCGCCCGTCCGGCGTCATCAGCACACTGGTCATCAGGCCCAGCGAGCCGAACCCTTGCGCCACGACGTCGGACTCCACGTCCCCGTCGTAGTTCTTGCACGCCCACACCAGGCCGCCGTCGCCCTTGAGCACCTGGGCGACCATGTCGTCGATGAGGCGGTGGTCGTAGGTGATGCCGGCCGCCTCGAACTCGGACTTGAACTCGGACTCGAAGATCTCCTCGAACAGGTCCTTGAAGCGCCCGTCGTAGGCCTTGAGGATGGTGTTCTTGGTGGACAGGTGGAGCGGGTAGCCGCGGGTGAGGGCATAGCGCATGGTGGCCCGGGCGAAGTCGCGGATCGAGTCGTCGAAGTTGTACATCCCCATCGCGACGCCGCCACCGGGGAACTTCGCCACCTCAAGCTCGAATCCCTGCGCCTGGGTGCCCTCGTCGGGCACGTACGAGATCGTCACCCGGCCGGGGCCGGGGACGACGAAATCGGTGGCCCGGTACTGGTCGCCGTGCGCGTGCCGGCCGATGATGATCGGCTTGGTCCAGCCCGGCACGAAGCGCGGGATGGTCGACACCACGATCGGCTCCCGGAAGACCACCCCGCCCAGGATGTTGCGGATCGTGCCGTTGGGCGACCGCCACATCTTCTTGAGCCCGAACTCCGCCACCCGCGCCTCGTCCGGGGTGATGGTGGCGCATTTCACACCCACCCCGTACTGCTTGATGGCGTTCGCGGAGTCGATCGTGACCTGGTCGTCGGTCTTATCGCGGTTCTCGATCGACAGGTCGTAGTACTTCAGATCGACATCCAGGTAGGGCAGGATCAGCTTGTCCCTGATGAAGCTCCAGATGATCCGCGTCATCTCGTCGCCGTCGAGCTCGACGACCGGGTTGGCTACCTTGATCTTGGGCATCCCACTGACTTCCTCTCTCCACGCCTTTGCCTTCTCCCTCGGGGTGCGGGGAGTGCCCAGGTCACGACGGCGATGACAACAACAGGCCAGCGATCAGCAAACCGATAGCCAGAGCCGCCAACGTCACTACGTCTATGCTGCGCCGCCGGGAAGCGAGCATGCCTGCCCGCGCTTCCGGCAGAACCAGTCTGGCGAGCGCGGCGACGAGCATCGCGCCCGCCAATGCCAACGTACCTCCCCGGACACGCTGGATGGTGCCCTGCCACAGCCAGGCCAGCCCCGCCACCGCGATGGCCAGCGCGAGAATATACGGCACCTGGGCGCCCCGCACCGGCCTCAGGCGGGAAGCGCGCGCAGGACGGCCCACAGGCCCGCTACGGCTCCCACGCCGCGGCGCGGACACCGGCGGCGCGGGCCTTTCCGACACGCTCGCCCCTCCCGCGGTGCCCCTCACCGCTGGTCCAGCGGTATCCAGCTAAGCCCCCGCTCACCAATGTATTCGCTGTCCGGCCGGATCAGCCGGTTGTCCGCGTGCTGCTCGATGACATGGGCGGTCCAGCCGGCCATCCGGCTCATCGAGAACACCGGGGTGAACAGGTCGGTCGGGATTCCCAGGTAGTGATAGACCGTGGCAGCGAAGAAGTCCACGTTCGGGTACAGGCCCTTCTCCGCCAGGACGACCTCCTCCATCCGCCGCGACATGCGGTAGAACGTGTCGTCTCCGGCCGTCTGCGCCAGTTCTCCCGACATCTGGCGCAGGTGCGTCGCCCGGGGATCCTCGGTCTTGTAGACGCGGTGCCCGAACCCCATGATCTTCTCGCCCCGGGCCAGCCGGTCGCGCACCTCGCGGTCCACGGCCCCGGCCGGGTCATCGGGCGCGGTGCTCCTGATGTCGGTGAGCGTGCGCATGACCTGCTCATTCGCACCGCCGTGCAGCGGGCCCTTGAGGGTGCCGATCGCCGCGACGACCGCCGAGTGCATGTCCGACAAGGTGGCAGCGCACACCCGGGCGGCGAAAGTGGACGCGTTCATCGTGTGGTCGGCATGCAGCACCAGGCAGGTATCGAAGATCTCCGCCTCACGGGCCGATGGTGGTGTGCCGCGCATATGCAGCAGGAAGTTCGCCGCCAGCCCCAGCCCCGGCTCAGCCGGGCAGACTTTCCCCCCGTTCCGCGCGGCGTGGTACGCAGCCACCAGCAGGGGTTGCTGGGCAGTGAGGCGGGCCGCCTTGCGGGTGTTCGCCGCTGCGGCGTTGGAGTCCTTGTCCGGGTCGCCAGCCCCGGCCAGGGACACCAGGCTGCGCATCGCCTCCATCGGCGACTGGCTGCCGGCCACATCAGGCAGGCATGCGGAGACCAGTGAGCCGAGCGTGCGCCCGGCTGCGATCTCGGCGCTATAGGAGGCCAGTTCGCCAGGGCCGGGCGGATGCCCGCGCTGCAGCAGGTAGGCGACTTCCTCGAACGTTGCGGATCCCGCGAGTTGATGGATGTCATATCCGCGGTAGAACAGCACGCCGGCCCGGCCATCGATGTCGCTGAGCGCGGTTGACGCCGCGATGATGTCCGCCAGTCCCTTGGACGGCTTGTCCGCCATTTCGTGTTCCTCCCGGGTGGCTCGCTCGGCAGTGTACTTCTGCCGGTTTAACCCGGGTCGCACTGGCCCGCCCTGGCGCACGGGACCGGGCCGGCAGCCTGCCCGACGGGGCCGCCCGCGAAGCACTTCCGGTGAATGTGGTAGGAGACCCGCGCGAGAGGGTAACTGGACCGTAAGACCTCAGTAGCTACTCAGGCAGGCAGGAGGACCTCGTGGAGGGGCCCTATATTCGCGTGGAGGAGACCGGGGCGATCATCCCGCTGTCCGGGCAAGTGACGACGATCGGCCGGGGTGTGGCGGTGGACGTCCATCTGGCTGATCCGAGCGTCTCCCGGCTGCACGCTGAGATCATCCGGCATGGTCCCTACGCGTACGTCGCGGACCTCGGATTATCACGCAACGGCACCCGGGTGAACGGGCGGCTTGTCGCCCGCCGGGTGCTCGAGGACGGTGATGTGGTCAGCTTCGGTGCTGCCCGCTGCCGGATCGGCGGCATCCCCAAGGAAGACACCACCGCCGAGGTGGAGATGCGGCGATCGGCAAGTCCTGAACTGACCCGCCGCGAACTGGACGTCCTGACCTCCCTGTGCCGGCCCGCGCTGTCGGACGAAGCCTTCGTTGCTCCCGCCACCGCCAGGGAGATCGCGACGGATCTCGTCGTCACCGAGGCGGCCGTTAAGCAGCATCTTCTGCGGCTGTACCAGAAGTTCCGGATCCCGGAAGGGGCGAACCGGCGGGGTCCGCTGGCCAACGAGGTGATCGCCCTCGGCCTGGCCAAGCCGGAGTTGCCCGGCGCCCATGCCGGCCGGGGCGGC
>DPMS01000888.1 GCA_003541285.1 Actinomycetota bacterium | reverse complement strand
CCCCCTCCGGTGGAAGCGCCCGGGGGAGACGTGGCATGCCTTACCGGCTGTAGTTCCCCTGGATACTCCCCAGCTGGGGGGATGCCGTCGCGGCGGCGCCGGCTTATGGTGGTGCAACACCCGCGACATGGAACGCGCCGGCGGATGCCGTTCGCAACCGCCCGGTCGCACGGTAGCGGAGGCGAGGCTGTGGTGATGCCCGACAAACTCATGCGCCTGCGCCGCCATGAGGCGGCACCGGAGACCCGGCGGCCGGTGATGCTCGCCATCGCTGGCGACAGCGCGGCCGGCAAGACCACGCTCACCCGGGGAATCGCCGAGGCGCTGGGCACGGACCGCGCCACCGCCCTGTGCGTGGACGACTACCACCGCTACGACCGCGAGGAGCGGCGCAACGTCCCCTTCACCGTGCTCAATCCGGAATGCAACTACATCGACGTGATGGAACAGCACCTCCAGTTGCTGGCGCTGGGGCGGCCCATCCTCAAGCCCGTCTATGACCACTCCACCGGCAAGCTGGTGCGCCCGGTGCTGGTCGAGCCGCGCGAGTTCGTGATCGTGGAAGGGCTGCTGCCGCTGCACACCAAGCTTGCCCGTGCCTGCTTCGACATCACCGTTTACCTGGATCCGCCGGAGGAGATCCGGCGGGAGTGGAAACTGCGCCGCGACACCAGCGAGCGCGGGTACACCGGGGAGCAGGTGCTCGCCGAACTGGAGCGGCGCGAGCCCGAATCGGCCGCCTTCATCCGGCCGCAGCGCGCCTGGGCCGACATCGCGGTCCGGTTCGCGCCGGTGACCGGCCACACCGAGCCGCAGGGCACGCCGCTGTCGGCGGAGATCCTGCTGCGGCCGACCATCCAGCATCCCGAACTCACCCACGTGCTCACCGACGACGACCGGCGGACCGTCCACCTGCGGCTGATCCGGGACAGCGACGGCAGGCCGGTGGACGCGCTGCACATCCACGGCTATGCACCGCGCGAGGACAGCCGGATCGTCGAGAAGGCGATCTGGGAGCAGCTGTCCTTCGACCACGGCACGGCCCTGCCGGACACGCTCGGCGAGTACGCGCCCGGCAGGCGGAGCGAGGCCCTGGCCATCGCCCAGCTGCTGCTGCTGTGGCACCTGCTGGAGGCGCGCGCGTGAGGGCGTCCTGGGCAGGGAGCGGCTGTGGGTACCGTTCCTGACATGAGCCGCCGAGCCGCCACCCCCCTTCGCGTAGTGATCATCGATGACCACCAGATGGTGCTCGACGGGCTGAAGGCGATGCTCCGCCCCTACGCCGGGCAGGTGGAGATCGTCGGCGAGTGCAGCGAACCGCACGACGCGGTGCAGACCGTCGAGAAACTGTCACCGGACGCGGTCCTGCTGGACGTCCGCCTGCGCGGCGCCAGCGGCCTGGATCTATGCGGGCAGATCCTGGCCGTCCGGCCGGACTGCAAGGTGGTCTTCCTGACCGTCTACGACGACGAGCAGTACCTCTACCAGGCGTTGCGGGTCGGCGCGGCCGGCTTCCTGCTCAAGCGGATCCGCGGCAGCGAACTCGTCGACTACCTGGGCAGGATCGCCGACGGTGAGGTGCTCATCGACCCGACGCTGGCCGGCCGGGTGGCGCTGTCAGCCGCCCGCCTGCACAGCGGCGAATTCTGGCCCGGTGCCCATCTCGGCCTGACCCAGCGGGAGAGTGAGGTGCTCTCGCTGCTGGTCGCCGGGCTGTCCAACCGCGCGATCGCCGCCAAGCTGGTGGTCAGCGAGGAGACCGTGAAGACTCATTCCCGCGGCATCTACCGCAAGCTCGGCGTGTCCGACCGTGCTGCCGCCGTCGCCGTGGCCCTGCGCGAGGGCGTGTTCCATTGACCGGCCCCCGGCTGGGCGGGGTGGACGCCGAACACGAGGCCCAGCTGCTGTCGAGGGTCATTGACACGATCTCAGCGGGCCTGGATCTTGGCCCCATCCTGCAGGGTGTGGCCAAGCTGGTCACCGAGACCACCGGCACCGACGTGTGTTTCGTGCACCTGCTCGACGAACGGGGGCGGACCCTGCGGCTGCATGGCGCCACCCCGCCCTTCGATGACCTGGTCGGCAAGATCGAGCTCGGGCTGGGGGAGGGCGTGTCCGGCTGGGTCGCCTCCCATGGCGAGCCGGCTGTGATCGTGGACGACAAGACCGCAGATCCCCGCTACCGGTACATCCCGGCGCTGCGCGGCGAGGAGTACACCTCCATGGTGTCGGTGCCCATCGTGACCCCGCTCGGTCACCTGGTGGGCGTGCTGAACGTGCACACCAGGCTGCGCCGGGAGTTCACCGCGGCGGACGTGGAACTTCTGCGCTCGGTGGCGGGCCTGGTCGCTGGGGCGATCGAGAACGCGCGGCTGCACCGGCGGCTGGCCGAGCGGGAGGAAGCGCTGGAGCGGTTCGCCGAGCGGACGGTGGAATGGCAGGAACACGAACGGCGGCGGCTGGCCGGGGAGATCCATGACGGGATCAGCCAGCGCATCGTCAGCCTGTTCTTCCACCTCTCAGCCGCCGCCGATGCCATCCCCGGCTCCCCGGGGGTAGCCGCTGAACAGGTGGCCCGGGCGCAGGAACTGGCCACCGCCGCCCTGGACGAGACCCGGTCCGCGATCGCCGGGCTGCGCCCGCCGGTCCTGGACGACCTTGGCCTGGCTGCCAGCCTGGAAAGCCTGGGTCACTCCTTCCCCCAGCTCCACGTCCAGGTCGAGGCGGCCCGGACCCGGATGGCCGAGCATGTGGAGACCGCCATTTACCGGACGGCACAGGAGGCACTGCAGAACGTCGCCAAGCACGCCCAGGCCCGCAACGTCCGGATCCGCCTGTACTTGCAGCGGGACAAGATGGTGCTGGAGGTAGCCGATGACGGCACCGGGTTCGACCCGGCCGCGCCTGATGACTCAGGTACCTCGACCGGGTTCGGCCTGGCCGGCATGCGGGAACGGGCGGAACTGCTCAGCGGGAAGCTGGAGCTGTCGTCGGCTCCGCACCGGGGGACGACCGTGCGGCTGATGCTGCCGTTCACCTCACCAGCCCAGTTACCCGGGCGCTAGCCCGGGGGGCGCGCGGGCCGGCCGCCCACCGCGGCAGCCCAGACGCTGAGGGCCGACGCCGCCTGGTAGAGCGCCCCGATCGCGCCGCCGAACCTGGCAGCGTATGACACGTCACTGGTATGCCCGCCCCGCTCGTAGCCGCCGATGACGCCGACCACCGTGCCGAGCCAGGTGGCCGGGTTCACATCGGCGAGCAGCGGGCTGCCGCTGGTGCCCTCGGCGTAGCCATCACAGGCGAATTCCAGCTGCTTGCCGGCGAACGGCCGGGCGCGGTTCCGGCAGAAGATCGGGGATCTGCGCGAATTGGGGTAGCCGATGACGGTGACCGGCCCGCCGGCTGACTCACCGCCCAGGACCTCGCCGCCGGTGATGTCCTGCACCCTCGCCCCCCACGCCAGCCTCGCCGGCGGGCTGACCTCGAGGAACGCGAAGTCGTCGTCCGGGTCCGACGACGCCGCCCAGCGCTGGTCGGTGATCATCCGCCGGACCGCCCAGACCCCGTAGGGGGCCAGCCCATCGTGGTACCCGGGCACGAACGACAACTGGTCAGCGGCAAGGCCGTTCAGGCAGTGAGCGGCCGTGAGGACCAGATTGCCGGATGGGCTGTCGACCACGCTGGCGGAACAGAAGTGGGTGCCAAGCGCGGCAGAGCCATTGCGTACGAACAGCGCGCCGACGGCTGGGGTGCCGCCGAAGGATCTGCCCGCGGCCATCAGCGGCAGGGACTGCGGCTGGGACTGCGGCTGGGGTGCCCGGGGTGCCTGGGGCGCCTGGGGCGCCCGGTGGGAGATCTTTCCCGCCGGCGCCGTGACGGCCAGCCGGCCGGGAAGCCTGATCCCGTCGCCGTCCGCCGGGGTCGTCATCACCAGCGTGAGGGCGAACGGAACAGCGACGGCCAGGGCGCGCACCAGCGGTGCCCATGCCATCGCGGGCAGCAGGGACCGGCACCGGTCTGGTGTCATCGTCCCCCCGCTTGCCAGGATCCGCGCTGCCTCTTCACTGTTTGCCCAGTCAGGCGGCAGGTTAGACACCCCAGCCGGTGACGGCCTGCGGTTTCGGCTGCGGTGGGCAGGAGAGGCTAGCTCCCGGACGGGTCAGCCGCCGTGGCGTCCGGCGTCCCGGCGAACACCCGGCTCGCCCGCACATCCTCCGCGCTGATCTCCATCAGATCGCTGCGGGCGATCAGGCCCCCGCCGCTGACCAGCCGCCGGGCCTGCCGCAGCCGCAGCCGGTCGATCGCATTGCGGATGCTGCGGGCATTGGCGAACCGGGGCTGGCTCATCCGGAGCCTGACGTACTCCGCGAACGCTTCCCGGGCCGCCGGGGAGAGCCGGTACTGCTCGCGTTCCAGCATCAGGTCCGCGATCTGCAGCAACTCGCTGAGGGTGAAGTCGGGGAAGTCGATGTGGTGGGCGATCCGGGATGCCATGCCGGGATTGGACCGGAAGAAGGTGTCCATCCGGTCGGCATAACCGGCCAGGATCACCACCAGATCCTCCCGGTGCGCCTCCATGAACTGCAGCAGGATCTCGATGGACTCCTGCCCGTAGTCGCGCTCGTTCTCCGGCCGGTACAGGTAGTACGCCTCGTCGATGAGCAGCACCCCGCCCATCGCCCGCTTGAGCACCTCTTTGGTCTTGGGGGCGGTGTGGCCCACGTACTGGCCCACCAGGTCGTCACGGGTGACGCTGACCAGCTGGCCCTTGCGCAGATAGCCGAGTTCGCGCAGCAGTTCGCCCATGTGCATGGCCACCGTCGTCTTGCCCGTGCCCGGGCTGCCGGTGAAGCACATGTGCAGGCTGGGCCGCGAGGAGGTGAGCCCGTAGCGCCCGCGGAGCCGGTCGATGAGCAGCAGCGCCGCGATCTCCCGTACCCGGTCCTTGACCGGTGCCAGGCCGATGAACTCCGCGTCCAGCCGGTCAAGCATCTGCGAGATCCGCAGCGCCTGCTCCTGCGCGGCCAGATCAACCTTCTCGTCCGGTGCCAGTGGCGGGGCCGCCTCGCCCGCGGCGGCCCCTTCCTGCTCCCCGGCGGCCCCTTCCTGCTCCCCGGCGGGCGCGCCCGGCACGCCGGCCTGACCGGGGCGGGGCATGGCGAAGCCACGGGGAGCAGGCCCGCCCGGTGTGCTCATGAGTCGCCGCGCGCTCCGTTAGGCGCGCTGTGGTCTGTCCCATAACGCTGGCCGTGCGGCTGGTCGGCGGCGTAGGGGTGGAGCGAGTAGCTGATCCGGCGGTCCGCTCCCTCCTGCCGGTCCAGCCGGAAACCGGGCTCATCACCTGGCCGGTTCACGATGAAGCTCAGGGCGGTGGTCTGCCTGCCGAGCCGCGAGTCGTAGGCGCTGACCTTGATGTAGTGGTCGGGGTAGGCGGCCCGGCACTGGCTCACCTCGTGCATGGCTGCCGCGGCATCCGCGATGCCGAACATGGGCAGCCCCCACATCTCCCACAGCACGTTGCGCGGGTGCGGATCGTCGGTGAACTCGACCGCTACCACCCACCCCTGCGCGATCGCGTACTCGACCTGTGCCTTGATCTCCTCGTCGGTGAAGTCGGGCAGTGAGGAGAACGTGCCCTGCATGATCCGCATTGGAAAGCTCCTGTCAGGCGGTCGGCGTGGACACGACGTCCGGGGTGTCGGTGGACTCGTAGTTGAACGTGATCTCGCCCCAGGTGTCCAGGGCGACCTGGAGCGGCTGGCAGTGCCTGGCTGCTGCGCGCAGGATGTCCCCGCCCTCGGCGACGAAGTTGCGGCCCTCGTTGCGCGCCTTGATCATCGCCTCGGTGGCGACCCGGTTGGCAGTGGCGCCGGCCGCGATCCCCATCGGGTGGCCGATGGTGCCGCCGCCGAACTGGAGCACCACGTCCTCGCCGAGATAGTCCAGCAGCTGGTGCATCTGGCCGGCGTGGATACCGCCAGAGGCGACCGGCATCGTGCCCGGCATCGAGCCCCAGTCCTGGTCGAAGTAGATGCCCTGGCCCAGGTTGGCCGGGATGTGCGCCTCGCGCAGCGTGTCGTAGTAGCCGCGGACGTTCGCCGGGTCACCTTCCAGCTTGCCGACCACGGTGCCGGCGTGGATGTGGTCCACGCCGATCAGCCGGCACCATTTGGAGATCACCCGGAAGCTGACCCCGTGCGTCTTCTGCCGGGTGTAGGTGCTGTGCCCGGCCCGGTGCAGGTGCAGGATGACGCCGTTCTTGCGGGCCCACCGGGCCATCGAGTGCATGGCGGTGTAGCCGATGGTCAGGTCAATCATGATGATGACGCTGCCCAGGCTGGCCGCGAAGTCGGCCCGCTCGTACATGTCCTCCATCGAGGCGGCGGTGACGTTGAGGTAGTGGCCCTTGATCTCGCCGGCCCGTTCCTGCGCCCGGCTGACCGCCTCCATGGTGAAAAGGAACCGGTCCCGCCAGCGCATGAACGGCTGCGAGTTGATGTTCTCGTCGTCCTTGGTGAAGTCCAGCCCGCCGCGCAGGGCCTCGTAGACGACGCGGCCGTAGTTCCGGGCGGACAGCCCAAGCTTCGGCTTGGTGGTCGCGCCCAGCAGCGGCCGGCCGTACTTGTTCAGGTACTCCCGCTCCATCACGATCCCGTGCGGCGGGCCCTGGAAGGTCTTCACGTAGTGCAGCGGGATCCGCATGTCTTCCAGGCGGAGCGCCTTGAGCGCCTTGAAGCCGAAGACGTTGCCGATGATGGACGAGGTCAGGTTGGGGATCGAGCCTTCCTCGAACAGGTCGATGTCGTAGGCGATGTAGGCGATGTACTCGCCCTCGCGGCCGGGCACCGGCTCCACCTTGTAGCACTTGGCCTGGTAGTGGTCGTAGGCGGTGAGCCGGTCGGTCCACACGACCGTCCAGGTCGCGGTGGAGGATTCCCCGGCCACCGCGGCGCCCGCTTCCTCGGGCGGAACCCCGGGCTGCGGCGAGATGCGGAACGCGGCCAGCACGTCGGTGTCCTTGGGCACGTAGTCGGGCGCCCAGTAGCCCATCTGCGCGTACGGGATGACCCCCGCACTCCAGCGTTCCTGCCCAGCGGCCATGGTTCCTCCGTCGTCTGCCGGTCCCTCCATGGTTACGATGCCAGCCGATTGCCGCTGTGTCTATTGAGGGTTTGACAATGACTATCAAGCTTTGCCTTAATAATGTCCCGATCCGCCGACCGGTTGCCTCAATGCAGGGAGGCGCTCAGCCCACCAGGGCGCGGCGAGGGCGCCGGTCAGCCGGTTCTGCAGGCCGGTGGCCGGATCCGGCCACCGGCACCAGCCAGGCAGGGCTTTCGGTTTCGGAACCCCAGCCCATTTGCAGAAAATCGTCCGCGATCATGCCGCCCCGCCGGCCGGGCGATAGCGGTCCAGGTCCAGGCCGAGGATGTCGGCGAGCCGCTCCCCGGCGCCGAGCCGGCGGCGGACCTCCTCCTCGCGGGTGGCCAGGGCGGCCGCCGCGCGCTGCACGTCGGGCCATGCCGCCGCGGGCACCACCACCGCGCCGTCGCGGTCGGCGATGACCTGGTCGCCGGTGTGCACCAAGACGCTGCCGACCACCACCGGCTCACCGACCGAGACCAGGCTGACCTTGGTGGACTGGGCGGGCACCGTGCCTGCGCACAACACGGGCAGGCCCAGCTTGTCCAGGTCGTCATGGTCGCGTACCGGGCCTTCCACCACGATCCCGGCCAGCTGCCGGTTGGCCGCCTCGGTGGCCATGAACTCGCCGGCCAGCGCGGTCCGGGTCGTCCCGCCACCGTCGCAGACGATGACCGTGCCCGGCTGGGCGTGGTAGATCGCCGCGTGCATGGCGAGGTTGTCCNNATGTCAGCCGGTGGTGGCGGGCCGGTGGAAGCCCCCTTCGGCCAGCGCGTGTGCCACCAGCCTGGCGGCGGGCGGGGGCAGGCTGCCCGGGTGCGCCACCAGATACCAGTCGCGGTGCAGCGGTGTGCCGGGAACCGGGATCACCGCCAGCTTCCCTTCGGCCAGTTCGGCCGCTACCGCGTCCCGCGATACCAGCGTGACACCCAGCCCCACCTGGGCGGATTCGCGGATCGCCACGTTGGAGCCGACCATCAGCGTGAGCGGGGCGATGTCGAGGTCGGCCAGCAGAGCGTCGGTGCTTGCCCGGGTACCCGACCCTGGTTCACGCAGCAGCCAGGTCTGGCGGGCGAGCCAGGGGAGCAGCCCGGCCGCCGCCCCCTCGGCCGGGCCGGCTGCCGTACCGCCGGCTGCCAGCTCAGGCGAGGCCACCACGACCAGCTCGTGCGGGCGCACCGCGTGCACCACCACGTCCCAGCCGGGCTCGGGGCGCCCGCCAAGGACCAGGTCAACCTGGTGCCGGTCGAGCAGGGCGCGGACCCGGTCCCGGTTACCGGCCTCCAGCCGGACCCCTGTGTGCGGGTGGCTGCGCCGGAACCCGCCGAGGATGCCCGGGACGATCTGCTCGGCGCCGGTGGTGACAGCCGCGATCCGCAGTTCGCCACGCTCGGGGTCATCAGCCGCGGCGGCGGCCAGCGCCGCCTCATCGAGCAGGCCCAGGATGCGCCGCGCGTACCCGGCGTAGGCTGTGCCCGCGTTGGTCAGCCGCAACCCACGCCCATCCGGGGTCACCAGCGTGACACCGAGCGATTTCTGGAGGGCGGCGACAGAAGCGGAAACCGCCGCCTGGGTGACGACCAGTTCCTGGGCAGCGGCGCGGACTGACCCGTGCTCAGCCACGGCCAGGAAGGTCCGGAGCTGGTTCAGGGTCACCCGGCAACACCTCGGCGGGAGGGAAGAATGATAAAGAAAAAGCTATCATTTCCCGCCCTCTGTGAATTCATGCCAAACGTATCGCTGACGGTGACCCGCCTGCCGCACGGGGGAACGCCGCGTTGAGCCGGACCAGGCCCGATGCCACGCGGTGGGTGGAGGTGGCCCCCGAACGCCTGGTGCGCTGGATGGAGTCGTTCGCCGGCCGGCACGGGACCGTGGTGGCCGAACCAGGCCCGGCCGTTGTGGTGCTGCGCGCCAGCGACGGAACGGTCGCCGAGTGCCACC
>DPMS01000589.1 GCA_003541285.1 Actinomycetota bacterium | reverse complement strand
GGGCGCTTCCACCGGAGGGGGATGCGCCATCGACCATCCAAGCCTAACGTCACGGGTCTAGACGCCCGATACCAGTGGACTGGT
This sequence comes from Actinomycetota bacterium, assembly GCA_003541285.1. Taxonomy (GTDB): domain Bacteria; phylum Actinomycetota; class Actinomycetes; order Streptosporangiales; family Streptosporangiaceae; genus UBA9676. The sequence goes on along the minus strand of DPMS01000589.1, from coordinate 3,114 downwards.
CGGGGGCCGGGCAGTCCCGCTAGGCAGGAGGCAGCCGGATGAGACTTGCGGCATCAGCCGCGGCCGCCCTGGTGGCGCCGGGGAAGGGAATCCTCGCCGCGGACGAGAGCGTCGCCACGATGTCGGCCCGGCTGGCCGTGGCCGGGGTCGAGGCCACGCCGGAGAACCGGCGCGCCTACCGGGAAATGCTGGTGACCACGCCCGGCCTGGCCGATGGGATCAGCGGGGTGATCTTGTGTGACGAGACGTTCCGCCAGCATGTCTCGGCTGGCCGGACGTTCCCGGTAGCCCTCCGCGAACTGGGCATGATGGCAGGGATCAAGGTGGACACCGGCGCCAGGCCGCTCGCCGGGACCCGGGGTGAGACGGTCACCGAGGGCCTGGACGGGCTCCTGCCCCGCCTGCGTGAATACGCCGAACTCGGCGCCGAGTTCGCCAGATGGCGGGCCGTGCTGCGGATCGGCCCCGGCACGCCCTCGCCGCTGGCCATCCGGGCGAACGCTCAGGCGCTGGGCAGGTATGCGGCCGCATGCCTGGAGGCCGGGCTGGTTCCCATCGTGGAACCCGAGGTGCTCATGGATGGGACGCACTCGCTCGGTCACTGTGAGACGGTGACATCGATGGTGCTGCTGGAGGTCATGAGCGAACTGCACGAATACCGGGTGGACTTCGAGGGGGTCGTGCTCAAGCCCAACATGGTGGTGCCGGGCAGCGATTCCGGCGCCAGCCCCTCCCCGGCCGAGGTGGCCGAAGCCACCGTCGGTACTCTCAACGGCGTGCCTGCCACGCTGGCGGGGGTGGCCTTCCTGTCGGGCAGGCAGCGGCCGGAGCGGGCGACCGAGAACCTGGCGGCGATGCAGCACATCCCGCATCTGTGGCCCCTCACCTTTTCCTTCGGCCACGCGCTGGTGGATCCCGCGCTGGCCGCCTGGCGCGGTGAGCCGGGCCGGTGGGCGGACGGCCAGCGCGCGCTCGCCCGGCGGGTGGCGATGAACGCGGCCGCCCTGGCCGGCCGGTACCGGCCCGAGCTGGAACTGGATCCCGCCTGAGGCGCAAACACCGTAGTGCTGTGTTCGTGCGGCGTCAGCTTGCCGCCTCGTGCTGACGACGTAGGTGCCAGGCATGGTCGCGATCGGCACGGCCCTCCTTATCGCGGGAGAACCGGCTGCCAGATGTGGCAGGATCGCCGTGGTGCTCAGCGGCGGCAACGTGGACTGGCACACCTTCCGCGCCCTGATCGACAACAGCCACACCAGGAGGCTCAGTGGGCTGCCCGGCCTGCCATCCCGCCGCACAGCCGTCTCCAGCCCGGGTGGTGCATGAAGCCATCGCCGCCCGATCCCAATACGCCAGCACCTATAAAGGATCGAGCGGGCCGCTCAGACGTTGAAGCCCAGTGCCCTGAGCTGCTCGCGGCCGTCCTCGGTGATCTTGTCGGGACCCCACGGCGGCAGCCATACCCAGTTGATCGCGAAGTCAGGAACCAGCCCTTCCAGCGCGGCCGCGGCCTGGTCCTCGATCACATCGGTCAGCGGGCAGGCGGCGCTGGTGAGCGTCATGTCGATGGTGGCGGCACCGTCCTCGCCGAGGGTGACCCCGTACACCAGCCCCAGATCGACGACGTTCACGCCGAGTTCGGGATCGACGACGTCACGGAGCGCCTCCAGCACGTCCTCGGCCTCCGGGCTGGCCGCACCGTCAGCGCCCTGGGCGCCGGCACCCACGGCGTCGTGCTGCTGCTCGGCGGCCTCGGTCACATCAGTCGCGTTCTGGTTCATTTCCCTCTCCCACCTCAGCTGAGATCGCCGGTGTGTGCTGCCTGCGCCGTCGCGTCTTTCCACGCCATCCAGCCCAGAAGCGCGCACTTGATCCTGGCCGGGTACCTGGAGACCCCGGCGAACGCGATCGCGTCGCCGAGAGTGTCCTCGTCCGGCTCGGCCTCGCCGCGAGACTGCATCAGGGCGAGGAACTCATCACAGATCTCCATGGCCTCGCTGACCGGCTTGCCGATGATCAGGTCGGTCATCACTGACACGCTGGCCTGGCTGATCGAGCAGCCGAGCGCGTCGTAGGAGATGTCGGCCACGGCCGGCTCCGCGCCGGTGTCCTTCAGCGTGACCCGCAAGGTCACCTCGTCGCCGCAGGTCGGGTTCACATGGCGGACCTCGGCGTCGTAAGGCTCACGCAGCCCCTTGTGGTGCGGGCTGCGGTAGTGATCGAGGATGATCTCCTGGTACAGGGACTCCAGTTGCATCAGGTTCCTCACCCCACTGAGAAGAACCGCTGGGCCTGGCGTATTCCCTCGGCCAGGGCCTCCACCTCTTCCTGGGTGTTGTACAGGTAGAACGATGCCCGGGTGCTGGCCTGCACGCCAAGCGCCCGGTGCAGCGGCCACGCGCAGTGATGCCCGGCCCTGACCGCGATGCCGTGCTCGTCGAGGACCTGGCTGACGTCGTGCGGGTGCACGCCGTCCACTTCGAATGAGATGGCTGCCCCGCGGCCGGCCGGCGTGGTGGGCCCGAGAATCCGCACCCCCTTGATCTCCGCGAGCGCGTCCAGGGCGTGTGCCAGCAGCCGCTGCTCGTGGGCGTGGATGGCGTCGAGCCCGACCTCGTCCAGGTAGTCGATGGCCGCCGCCAGGCCCGCCGCCTGTGCGATCGGCATCGTGCCCGCCTCGAACTTGTGCGGCGGCGGGGCGTAGGTGGACCGTTCCATCAGGACGGTCTCGATCATCTCGCCCCCGCCCAGGAAGGGTGGCATCTCCTCGAGCAGTTCGCGGCGGCCCCACAGCACCCCGATGCCGGTCGGCCCGCACATCTTGTGACTGGTGAAGCCCAGGAAGTCGGCGCCGAGCCCGGCCACGTCCACCGGCATATGCGGTACCGACTGGGCGGCGTCCACCAGCACCAGCGCGCCCACCGCGTGGGCCGCGTCGGCGATCTCCCGGACCGGGTTGACGGTGCCGAGCACGTTGGACTGGTGAACCAGCGCGACAAGTTTCGTCCGCTCGGTGATCAGCCCGCCGATGCCGGAGGTGTCCAGCTGCCCGTCCGGCGTCACCTCGAACCACCGCAGCGTGGCACCTGTCCGCTCGCACAGCATCTGCCAGGGCAC
>DPMS01000541.1 GCA_003541285.1 Actinomycetota bacterium | reverse complement strand
CGCCTCGCCGCCGGGCACGACGGTCAGCAGCGTCCCGGACATCCGGCGGAGCCCGGCGACGGCCAGCGCAGCGACCGAATAGACGGCCAGACGATTCTTGCGGGCAGCCTTGCGCAGCCGCAGGAACACGATCGGCGATTCCTCCTCGGGCTCGAAGCCGGCCAGCAGCACCGCCGGGGCGCGTTCCAGGCTGGCGTAGCTGACCCCGATGCCCCGGCCGGCCACGCAGGCGGCCAGGAACTGCGCCTCCTCGGCCGAGTGCGGCCTGGCCCGCAGGTCGATGTCGTTGGTGCCCAGCGCGACGCGGGCGAACTTGGCGTAGGCGTAGGCGTCCTCGGCGGTGAGCCTGCCGCCGGGCAGAACCCCGGCCCGGCCGCGGGCGGCGGCGAGCCCGCGGGCTGCCGCTGCCAGCGCCTCCGGCCAGGATGCCGGGGCCAGCGCGCCGTCTGGGCCGCGGACCAGCGGGTAGGCCAGCCGGTCGGGCTGGGTGGCGTAGGTGAACGCCCAGCGGCCCTTGTCGCAGTTCCACTCCTCGTTGACATCCGGGTCGTTCCCGGCGAGTCGGCGCATCACCGCGCCGCGGCGGTGGTCGGTGCGCTGCCGGCAGCCGGACGCGCAGTGCTCGCAGATGCTGGGCGTGGAGACCAGGTCGAACGGGCGGGAGCGGAACCGGTAGGCGGCTCCGGTCAGCGCCCCCACCGGGCAGATTTGCACGGTGTTGCCGGAGAAGTAGGAGTTGAACGGCCTGCCCTCGGCGGTGGCGATGTACTGGGCGGGGCCGCGCTCGTCGAAGTCGATGAACGGGTCGCCGGCGATCTCCTCGGACACCCGCACGCACCGGGTGCAGGAGATGCACCGCTCGCGGTCGAGCAGGATCTGGGTGGAGATCGGCACCGGCTTGGCGAAATGCCGTTTCTCGTCGGTGAACCTGCTTTCGCCCTGGCCGGCCGACATGGCGTGGTTCTGCAGCGGGCACTCGCCGCCCTTGTCGCACATCGGGCAGTCGAGCGGGTGGTTGATCAGCAGGAACTCCATGTTCCCGCGCTGGGCCTTCTCAGCCACCGGGGAGGTGAGCTGGGTGTGCACGACCATGCCGTCGGCGCAGGCGATCGCGCAGGCCGGCTGCGGCTTGGCCTGACCCTGCACTTCCACCAGGCATTGCCGGCAGGCGGCGATCGGGACCAGCAGCGGGTGGTCGCAGAACCGGGGGATGGCGATGCCGATCTGCTCGGCGGCGCGGATGATCAGCGTGCCCCTGGGCACGGCGATCTCGAAGCCGTCGATGGTGACGGTCACGCCGTCCTGCACCGCCCGCCGCGCCGGGACGCCGCCAGCCGTGGTCGCCGCCATCACTGGCTCCAGGCCGTCGAGGCCGCGGGGTCGAACGGGCAGCCGCCGTGTTTCTGGTGCTCGGCGTACTCGTCGCGGAAGTAGCGGATCGACGACATGACCGGGCTGGTCGCCGCGTCGCCCAGCGGGCAGAACGCCCGGCCGAGGATGTTGTCGCTGATGTCGAGCAGCTTCTCCAGGTCCTCCTCGGTTCCCCCGCCGCTCTCCAGCCGGCGGAGTATGCGCACGTACCAGAACGTGCCCTCCCGGCACGGCGTGCACTTGCCGCACGACTCGTGCTGGTAGAACTCTGACCAGCGCAGCGTGGCGCGGACCACGCAGGTGGTCTCGTCGAAGATCTGCAGCGCCCGGGTGCCGAGCATCGACCCGGCGGCACTCGTGGACTCGAAGTCCAGCGGCACGTCGAGGTGCTCGCCGGTGAAGATCGGCGTGGACGATCCGCCGGGGGTCCAGAACTTCAGCCGGTGCCCGGCCCGCACCCCGCCCGCGAGGTCGAGCAGCTCGCGCAGCGTGACGCCGAGCGGGGCCTCGTACTGGCCGGGCGTGGCGACGTGCCCGGACAGGGAGAAGATGCCGAACCCTTTCGACTTCGCGGTGCCGATCCCGGCGAGCCAGTCCGGGCCGTTCGCCACGATCAATGGCACCGAGGCGAGGGTTTCCACGTTGTTGATCACGGTCGGGCAGGCGTACAGTCCGGCCACCGCCGGGAACGGCGGCTTCAGCCGGGGCAGGCCGCGGCCCCCCTCCAGCGAGGTGAGCTGCGCGGTTTCCTCGCCGCACTCGTAGGAGCCCGCGCCGGCGTGCACGACCATGTCCAGGTCGTAGCCGGAGCCGAGGATGTCGCGGCCCAGGTATCCGGCCGCGTACGCCTCGGCGATGGCATGGTGCAGCCGGCGGACCGCGTGCAGCACCTCGCCGCGCACGTAGATGAACGCATGGTTCGCCCGGACCGCGTAGGCCGCGATGATCGCGCCTTCGATCAGCATGTGCGGGGTGGCCAGCATCAGCGGGACGTCCTTGCAGGTGCCGGGCTCGGACTCGTCGGCATTGACGACCAGGTAGTGGGGCTTGCCGTCGCCTTGCGGAATGAAGCCCCATTTCACGCCGGTCGGAAAGCCGGCGCCGCCGCGGCCGCGTAGCCCGGAATCCTTGACCAGCTGGATGATCTCGCCCGGTTCCATCCGCAGCGCCCGGGCCAGTGCCCGGTAGCCCTCGATCGTGAACGAGTCCGGCTCGTCCCAGTGCGCGGTGAGGGCCGGGGTCAGGGCGGCGGTCACCGCGGCGCTCCCGCGCCCGGGGCGGGCGCCGCGCCTGGGGCGGCGAGGCGTCGCAGCACGCAGGGCAGGATGCCGCCGTGCCGGTAGTAGGCGGCCTCGGCGGGGGTGTCGATCCGCACCGTGGCGGGGAACTCGCGCGTGCCGCCGGCGCTGGTCGTGGTGACCGTGACTGTGCGCGGCACCTCCGCCGCCCCGGCCAGGCCGCGGACCGTGTAGGTCTCCTCCCCGGTCAGGCCCAGCGAGGAGGCGTCCTGGCCATCGGCGAACTGGAGCGGGAGCACTCCCATGCCGATGAGGTTGGACCGGTGGATCCGCTCGAACGAGACCGCGAGCACGGCCCGCACGCCGAGCAGGTCGGTGCCCTTGGCCGCCCAGTCCCGCGACGACCCGGACCCGTATTCCTTCCCGGCGATGACCAGCAGCGGCACGCCCTCGGCCGCATACCGCTGGGCGGCGTCGTAGATGGTCATCTGCTCGCCGCCAGGCAGGTGGCGGGTGACCCCGCCCTCGGTGCCGGGGGCGAGCCGGTTGCGCAGCCGGATGTTGGCGAACGTGCCGCGGATCATCACCTCGTGGTTGCCGCGCCGGGACCCGTAGGAGTTGAAATCCCGCGGTGCCACCCCGTGGGAGCGCAGATACTGCCCGGCCGGGGAGCCGGCCCTGATCGCGCCGGCCGGGGAGATGTGGTCGGTGGTGACCGAGTCGCCGAGCAGGGCCAGCACCCGGGCGCCGTCGATGCCGGCCATCGGCCCGGGCTCCGGGGTCAGGTCGTCGAAGAATGGCGGGCGGCGCACGTAGGTGGAGTCCGGGTCCCAGGCGAATGCGTCCCCGGCCGGGACCGGCAGGGACCGCCAGCGGTCGTCTCCGGCGAACACCTGCGCGTACTCGCGGGTGAACATCTCCGGGCGCAGGCAGGCGGCGATGACCTCGCCGATCTCGGCCGCCGACGGCCAGATGTCGCGCAGGTACACCGGCTTGCCGTCGGCTCCGGTGCCCAGCGGTTCTGTGGTCAGGTTGACGTCCATGGACCCGGCCAGCGCGTAGGCGACCACCAGCGGCGGGGACGCCAGGTAGTTCAGCTTGGTCTCGGGGTGGATGCGGCCCTCGAAGTTGCGGTTGCCGGACAGCACCGAGCAGACCGCCAGGTCCCCCTCGGCGATCGCGGCCGAGACGGCGGGGATCAGCGGGCCGGAGTTGCCGATGCAGGTGGTGCAGCCGTAGCCGACCAGGCTGAAGCCGAGCTTGTCCAGGTGGGGGGTGAGCCCCGCCTGATCGTAGTAGTCGACCACCACCCGGGATCCGGGGGCCAGCGAGGTCTTCACCCACGGCTTCGGCGCTAGCCCGCGTTCGGCCGCCTTCTTCGCCAGCAGCGCGGCACCGATCATCACCTCGGGGTTGGAGGTGTTGGTGCAGGAGGTGATCGCGGCGATCACCACCGCCCCGTGGTCGATCTCCGCCTCCTGCCCGTCCTCCAGGCTGGCCTTCACCGGGTGGCGCGGCCGGGCGGGCAGGCCGGTGGCGAGGCTGACCGCGGCGGGCCGGTCGCCGTCCCGGTCGCCGGTGACCGCGATCGGGTCCGAGGCCGGGAACGACTCGGCGCCGGCCTCATCCAGGCCGGCCGATGGTGGTTCATCGCGCACGTAGCCGCCCAGCACGGCGCGGAACGCCTCCGGCGCCCGGGCCAGCGGGATCCGGTCCTGCGGGCGTTTCGGCCCGGCGATCGACGGGACCACGCCGGACAGATCCAGGTCCAGGACCCGGGAGTACTCGGGCTGGTGACCCGGATCGTGCCACAGGCCCTGTTCCTTCGCGTACGCCTCGGTCAGCGCGACCTGCTCAGGCGGGCGGCCGGTGAGCCGAAGGTAGTCCAGGGTGACCTCGTCGATGGGGAAGATCGCGCTGGTGCAGCCGTACTCCGGGCTCATGTTGCCGATCGTGGCCCGGTTGGCCACCGGCACGCTGGCCACGCCCGGGCCGGTGAACTCCACCATCGTGCCGACCACGCCGACCGAGCGGAGCAGCTCGGCGATGGTCAGCACCAGGTCGGTGGCCGTGGCCCCCTCCGGCAGCGTCCCCGAGAGGCGGACCCCGATCACCTTGGGCATCAGCATGGACAGCGGCTGGCCCAGCATGGCCGCCTCGGCCTCGATCCCGCCGACCCCCCAGCCGAGCACGCCCAGCCCGTTGACCATCGGGGTGTGCGAGTCGGTGCCGACCAGGGTGTCGCAGAACGCGACGCCGTCCTCGGCGAACACCACCCTGGCCAGGTGCTCCAGGTTGGCCTGGTGGCAGATTCCGGTGCCCGGCGGGACGACCCGCAGCCCGGCCAGTGCCTGCTGCCCCCAGCGCAGGAACGCATACCGCTCGGCGTTGCGCCGGTACTCCAGCTCGATGTTGCGCTCCAGGGCGTCCGGGCGGCCGAAGTAGTCGGCGATCACCGAGTGGTCGATGATCAGCTCGGCCGGGCGCAGCGGGTTCACCTTGCCCGGGTCGCCGCCGAGCGCGGCCATCGCCTCCCGCATCGCGGCCAGGTCGACCAGGCACGGCACGCCGGTGAAGTCCTGCATGAGCACCCGGGCCGGCGTGAACTGGATCTCCTGGGATGGCTCGGCGGCCGGGTCCCACCTCGCCAGCGCCTCGATCTGAGCGGCGGTGACCAGGTGCCCGTCCTGGTTGCGCAGCAGGTTTTCCAGCAGGACCTTCAGGCAGAACGGAAGCCGCGCGGAACCGTCGACCGCGCCGGTCCGCCAGATCCGGTAGCTGGTCCCATCGACGGTGAGAGTGCCGGCCGCGCCGAAGCTGCCGGCGTGGGCTGGCGTGCTCACCGCCCTGCCCCGCCCGGCCCGGCTTCCTGCCCGGCGTCCCCGGGGAGGTCCAGGCCGTCCAGGCTCAGCACGTCGGCGCGCAGCCCGACGGCGAGCCGGTTCCAGCCGTTGATCGCCACGATCGCGAACGTCAGCGCGGCGATCTCGGCCGGGGTGAACTCCTTCTCGACCGCCGCATACTCCTCATCGGGCGCCCCGGTGCGCGGCAGTTCGGTCAGGGTCTCGCACCAGGCCAAGGCGGCCCGCTCCCGCGCCGTGTAGTACGGCGCCTCCCGCCAGGCCGCCACGGTGTCCAGCCGGGTCTGATGCTCGCCGCTGGCCCGGGCGTCCCGGTTGTGCATCGCCAGGCAGTAGGTGCAGCCGTTGATCTGTGAGGCCCGGATCTTGACCAGCTCGAGCAGGCCCGGCTCCAGGCCGCCGGACCGGACCGCGCGCTCCAGCCCCGCCATGGCTTCCGCGCCGGCGGGGAACTCGGTGTGGTAGTCGACCCGCATCGCCCTCGCTCCTCCTTCCCGCGCGTGCCGGCGCGCTCCGCCGGGGCCGGCACCGGGCGCTGCGTTCTGTCTCCAGGTTTCCTGACGCCAGCCGGGGTCTACGGTTGCTGGCGTGGCGGGCGGCCGTCCCGGTGACGCCAGGAGCGCAGCACCCGGCCCAGCGGGTCGTACCGCTGGTCGGCGGAGCGTTCTTTCATCGGGATGATCGCGTTGTCGGTGATCTTGATGCCGGCCGGGCAGACCTCGGTGCAGCACTTGGTGATGTTGCACAGGCCCAGCCCTTGCTGGTCGCGCAGCGCGCCGCGCCGGTCCCCGGTGTCCAGCGGGTGCATGTCCAGCTCGGCGTGGCGGATGAAGTACCGCGGCCCGGCGTAGGCCGGCTTGTGCTGCTCGTGGTCGCGGATCACGTGGCACACGTCCTGGCACAGCCAGCACTCGATGCACTTGCGGAACTCCTGGCTGCGGTCGATGTCGGCTTGGGCCATCCGGTACTCGCCGGGCTCCAGACCGTCCGGTGGGGCGACCGACGGCACGTGCAGCGCCCAGTCGTAGTTGGCCGACACGTCGGTGACCAGGTCGCGGATGACCGGGAAGGTGCGCAGCGGGGTGATCGTGATCGGGCCCTCGGGCAGCGAGGACAGCCGGGTCATGCACAGCAGCTTCGGGCGGCCGTTGATCTCGGCGCTGCACGAGCCGCACTTGCCGGCCTTGCAGTTCCACCGGATCGCCAGGTCATTCGCCTGGGTGGCCTGCAGCCGGTGCAGCACGTCCAGCACCACCTCACCCTCACCCGCGCCGACCGTGTAATCGGTCAGGGCGCCGCCGGCCTTGTCGCCGCGCCAGACCCGTAGTTGCCGTGCCGCGGCCGCCTCCGGCGCGTCCCTGGCTGCCTGGCTGGCCACGGCCCGCTGGTTCCCCGCGGCTTCTCGGCCAGCACCCGCAGCCTGCTGGCCGGCTGGGGCTTCCTGGCTGCCCTCTCCGGGCTGCGTCATCGCCGCCTCCATCGTCAGAACACCCGCGGGTCGTGGATGACGCCGCTGGCCACCAGCCGCACGTACAGGTCGGTCAGCGCCACCCAGACCAGGGACAGCCAGGCGAAGTTGCCGTGGTAGGGGTTCAGCCGGGACACCAGCGTCCACACCCGGTACCGGACGGGGTGCTTGGAGAAGTGGTTGATCCGGCCGCCGACCGCGTGCCGGCAGGCGTGGCAGGACAGCGAGTACAGCCACAGCAGCGCCGCGTTGATCACCAGGACCACCGAGCCCACACCGATCCCGATGTGGCCCCCGAAATCGAACGCGGCGATCGCGTCCCAGGTCAGGATCACGTTGAACACCAGCGCGGCGTAGAAGAAGTACCGGTGCAGGTTCTGGCCCAGCAGCGGGAACCTGGTCTCGCCGGTGTAGCGGCGGTGTGGCTCGGGGACCGCGCAGGCGGGCGGGGACAGCCACCACGACCGGTAGTAGGCCTTGCGGTAGTAGTAGCAGGTGAGCCGGAACCCGAGCGGGAAGATCAGGATGATCACCGCCGGGGTGACGATCCACCAGGTGCCGAACCAGCTCAGGTGCGGCACGTCTGCCGAGCCCGGCACCGCCCCGCAGTGCAACGACAGGCACGGCGAGTAGAACGGCGAGATATAGGGTGCCGCGTAGTAGTCGCGGTTCGCGATCGCCGCGTAGGTCGCGTAGGCGATGAACGCCAGCAGCACGGCGAAGGTGACCGCCGGGTATGCCCACCACCGGTCGGTGCGCAGCGTCCGGGCGCCGACCGACGCCCGGCCCGGTGACCTGACACCGGCCGTTTTCGCTCCCGGAACGGTCACGTCATCACCTTTTCGCCCCGGGCCAGGGCCACAACCCCGAACTACGCATGCACGTCTCGGCTTCGGCAAGCAGGGCCGATGCGCCTGGGTGCTCGGCCAGCAGGTCACATCGCCACTGGGCGGCGCTGCGGCCCTCGGCGGAAGCCTGTATCGCCCGCGCCGCGACCGCTTTCACGTGCGGGCCGCAGGCTGCGCTTTCCAGCCAGTCGCGCAGTGCCGGGTCGCTGACGGCCGGCATGGCGGCCCAGCCCAGGTCATCATGCACCCCGGATCCACCTCCGTATTCGAGGGTCTGTGCACGGCCCAGGTCGATGGTCTCTCCCGGAGCCTGCAGGTTCCTTGCAAGCCCGAGGACCGACGATTGGTGAAGTGCCATGGACTGGAGGTGACACGGATGAGCGCAGAGCAGCAGCACCTGGGCTCTGGCCCGGTGCTGGCCGGCGGCGCGGGCGATGACCTGGAGCTTGACCGGGAGGAGTGGGCGGCGGTCTGCCCGCGGGAGATCACCGCGGAGCAGTGGCGGCGGTTCGAGGGGTACATGCTGGAGATCTTCACGGCCATGGGCATGCCCGCCGGGACCGTGTCCACCGCCGACACGCCGCGCCGGTTCCTGCGGGCGGTATTCGACGCGACCAGCGGGTATGAGGGCGATGAGAAGCTGGTGACCGCGTTCCCGACCGAGTGCCATGGCGGCCCGGACTGCCGGATCAGCCAGGTGGTGGAGGGGCCGATCCCGTTCTTCGCCCTCTGCGAGCACCACACCCTGCCGTTCTTCGGCAAGGCCTACGCCGGTTACATCGCGCACGAGCCGGCCGCGGGGACATCGCCCGGCCCGGGCTGGTCGCCGGGCGGGAACTGCTCCCCGGTCGGACCGGACCGGCCGAACTGCTCACCGTGCGCCGGCACGGGTCCTACCTGTTCCTGCGGTACGCGATGCGCGGCACCCGGCCCGCAGCGGAACCCAGCGGCGGCTGACAATTCCGGCCCCGGGACCGCGGATTCCGGGCGCCCTTGGCGGCGCGGCCCTGCTGCAAGGAAGCTGCAGGCTCCCGGCGCGACCATGAACCAGGAAACCAAGGCGCGCAGGAACATCAAAGGGGAGGCGCCATGGCGAGCATCGCGATCAACGGCCTGGGCCGGATCGGCCGCGCGGCGCTCAAGATCCTCCAGGAGGCTGACGGTGCCGAGGTGGTCGCGGTCAACGACCTGATCCCGCCGGACAACCTGGCCTACCTGCTGCGCTACGACACCGTCTACGGCCGCTGGCACACCACCGTCACCGCGGACGGTGACGCCCTTACCGTCGGCGGCCGGAAGATCCCGGTACTCGCCAGGCGCGACCCGGCGGAGCTGCCGTGGCGAGATCTCGGCGCGGACCTGGTGCTCGAATGCACCGGCGCGTTCCGCCGCGAGGAGGACCTGAGAAAGCACCTGGCCGCCGGGGCACGGCGGGTGATCTTGTCCGCGCCCGCGCGCACCGAGACTGTGGCGACCGTGGTGCACGGCGTGAACCGGGCGCCACAAAAGGAGCAGGTGATCTCGTGTGCGAGCTGTACCACTAACTGCATCACCCCGGTCGCCGAGGTGCTGGACCGCCGGTTCGGCATCCGGCAGGCGATCATGACCACGGTCCACGCCTACACCTCCTCCCAGCAGCTCATCGACGGGCCGGCCAAGGACTTCCGGCGCGGCCGGGCCGGCGCGGCGAACATGGTGCCGGCGTCAACCGGCGCCGCGCTCGCCACGACAAGAGCGCTGGCCGCCCTGGCCGGGAAGTTCGACGGAGTCGCGATCCGGGTACCGGTCCCGGTCGGGTCCATTGCCGATGTCACCGCCGTCACCGCCCGGCCGGTCACCCCCGAGGAGGTCAACGCCGCGTTCCGGGACGAGGCAGCCGGCGACCGGTACCGGGGAATTCTCGGGGTCGCCGACGACCCGGTCGTCTCCGCCGACATCATCGGCGACCCGCGCGCCTCGGTGGTGGACACGGCGATGACCCGGGTCGTGGACGGAACCCTGGTCAAGGTCATGAGCTGGTACGACAACGAGTGGGGGTTCACCTGCCAGATGATCCGCGAGGCGTTCACCGCCCTGGGCCTGCCAGCGGCCGATCTGAGCCAGGCCCGGCCGTGAAGGTCAGGGAGATCATGACCACGAAGGTGGTGACCGTCACCCCGGATACCCCGGTCCAGCTCATCGCGGGGCTGCTGCGGGACAACCGGATCAGCGGCGTTCCTGTGGTGGACTCCGGCGGCGCGGTGATCGGGCTGGTCAGCGAGTACGACCTGCTCGCCCGCGAGGGGGAGACTGCGGGCGAGGTGATGACCAGCTCGGTGATCACCGTCAGCGAGGACACCGACGTGGACGACGTCCGGCACCTGCTGGTCGAGCGGCGCATCCGGCGGGTGCCGGTGATCAGCGGGCAGCGGCTGGCCGGGATCGTCAGCCGCGGCGACGTGGTGGCGCTGCTGACCACCGAGTGGGCGTGCCAGGTGTGCGGCGAGCCCGTCCGCGGCCAGCACCCGCCGGCCAAGTGCCCGAAGTGCCACGCCGGCTCCGGCCGGTTCGTCCTGCAGGACGCCTGCCCCGGGGACTGAAGGAGGAGGCACGCGGACATGACCGACCCGGCCGGCACGGACCTGACCGGCACGCACCTGACCGGCACGCACCTGACCGGCGAGGACCCGGCTGTGCTGCGGGAGTACTACCGGCGGATGGCCCTGATCCGCGCCTTCGAGCTGCGCGCGGCCGAGATGTACACCCGCGCCAAGATCGGCGGCTACTGCCATCTCAACCTCGGCGAGGAAGCCACCGTGGCCGGCCTGACCGCTGCGCTGCGCGAGGAGGACTACCTGTTCGCCACCTACCGCGAGCACGGGTACGCGCTGGCCCGCGGTGCCGACCCCGGCCGGGTGATGGCCGAGCTGTTCGGCCGCGAAGCCGGGCTGTCGGGCGGCCGGGGCGGGTCGATGCACCTGTTCGACCCCCAGATCCGCCTGATGGGCGGGTACGGCATCGTGGGCGGCCAGATCCCGCTGGCGACCGGCGCGGCGTTTGCCCTCGCCTACCGCGGCGGCCCCGCACCGGACGCGCCCGCCGTGATGTGCCTGCTCGGCGACGCCACCACCAACATCGGCGCGTTCCACGAGTCGCTGAACCTGGCCGCGCTGTGGCACCTGCCGGTCGTGTACGTGGTCGTCAACAACCAGCTGGGCATGGGTACCCCGGTCGAGGCAGCCGCGGCCGAGCCGGAACTGTGGAAGCGGGGCTGCTCCTACCGAATGCCCGGGCAGCGGGTGGATGGCAATGACGTGCTCGCCGTCCGCGATGCTGCCCGCGCCGCCCTCGACCGTGCCCGCATGGAGCGCCAGCCCACGCTGCTGGAAACGGTCAGCTACCGGCTGCGCGGCCACTCGGTGGTCGACCCCGCCCGGTACCGGACGGCCGAGGAAACCGAGCGGCTGCGCCGGGAAGACCCGCTGCCCGCCTTCCGGCACCGCCTCATCGCCGCCGGGGTCCTCGACGAGGAGACCGCCGCCGAGATCGACTCCGAGGCGGACAAGGCGGTCGCCGCGGCCGTGGACTTCGCCGACGCCAGCCCGGCCCCCGACGTCGCCACCCTGTTCGACCACGTGTACGCCACCCCGGCCGCCAGCATGTACCGCGGGCTGCCCGGCGACCCGGTCACCGGGGGAGGGCCGGCATGACGGTGATCAGCTACCGGCAGGCCCTGCACGACACGCTCCGCGCCGAGCTGCAGCGGGACGAGGACGTGTTCCTGATCGGCGAGGAGATCGGCGTGTTCGAGGGCTCGTACAAGATCACCGCCGGGCTGCTGGAAGAGTTCGGGCCCCACCGGGTCCGGGACACGCCGATCTGCGAGGAGGGGTTCACCGGCGTCGCGATCGGGGCGGCGATGATGGGGCTGCGTCCGGTGGTGGAGATCATGACGATCAACTTCAGCATGCTGGCCATCGACCAGATCGTCAGCAACGCGGCCAAGCTGCGGTCACTGTCCGGCGGCCAGGTCAGCGTGCCCCTGGTGATCCGCACCCCGGGCGGCGGCGGCCAGCAGCTGTCGGCCACCCACTCACAGAACCTCGAGGTCTGGTACGCCCACGTGCCCGGGCTGAAGGTTCTCGCCCCGGCCACCCCCGCCGACGCCAAGGGCCTGCTGGCCGCGGCCATCCGCGACGACGACCCCGTCCTCGTGCTGGAGAACCTGGCCCTGTACAACACGAAGGGCGAGGTGCCCGACGGGGAACAGGTCGCCGAGATCGGCCGCGCCGCGGTGCTGAAGCCCGGGCGTGACCTGACGGTCGTCGGCTACTCCCGGGCCGCGGTGATCGCGCTCGACGTCGCCCGGCGCCTGGAAGACGACGGGATCTCCGCCGAGGTGGTCGACCTGCGCAGCCTCCGGCCGCTGGACCGGGACACCATCTGCGCCTCGGTGCGCAAGACGAGCCGCGCGGTGATCGTCGAGGACGACTGGCTCAGCTATGGCATCGGTGCCGAGATCGCCGCGACGATCCAGGAGGGCGCCTTCGACTACCTCGACGCCCCGATCCGGCGGGTCGCGGCCGCCGAGGTGCCGCTGCCATACGCCAAGCCGCTGGAGCTCACGGCCCTGCCCGACGCCGGGGTGATCACCCGGGTCATCCGCGAGACCCTCGGGGGGACCTGATGCCCGAAGTGCTCATGCCCCGGCTGTCGGACACCATGGAGGAGGGCGTCCTCAGCCAGTGGGTCAAGCACGAAGGCGACCCGGTCCGCAAGGGCGACGTGCTGGCGGTGATCGAGACCGACAAGGCCGCCATGGACATGGAGGCCTACGACGAGGGCGTGCTCACCCGCATCCTGGTCGCCGAGGGTACATCGGTCCCCATCGGCACTCCGATCGCCGTCATCGGCCAGGCCGCCGCCGCAGCCACCGCGTCACCGCCGGTACCCGCTCCCGGTCAGGCAGGACGAGCGGTGGTTCCACCACCCCCAGCACCCGCACCGCCCGCCGTCGCACCGCCCGCCGGGCGGCTGCCCTCGTCTCCGCTGGCCCGCAGGCTCGCCCGCGAGCGCGGGATCGACCTGAGCACCGTCTCCGGCAGCGGCCCCGGCGGCCGTGTCGTCCGCGCCGACATCGAAAACGCCGCCCGCGAGCGGGACGGCGCCCAGCCAGTACCCCTTCGGGAGGCGGCACCCACCGGGCCGGCGCGGCCCGCGCCCGGCGGCCCCCCAGCCGCGCCTACCACGGCCGTGCTCCCGTCACCTGCCCCCTCTGTCGCGGCGCCAGCCCCGGCGGCGGACGCCGAGGAGATCCCGCTGACCACGGTGCGCCGCCTTACCGCGCAGCGGCTCGCCGCCAGCGCCCGCGAGGCCCCGCACTTCTACCTCACCGTCGTGGCCGCCACCGACGACCTGCTCGCCTTCCGCGCCCG
The DNA here is from genome assembly GCA_003541285.1 of Actinomycetota bacterium. Lineage (GTDB taxonomy): Bacteria > Actinomycetota > Actinomycetes > Streptosporangiales > Streptosporangiaceae > UBA9676. The sequence goes on along the minus strand of DPMS01000541.1, from coordinate 4,911 downwards.
GGCCAACCAGCGGCACGGCGCGGACGTCAAGATCACCGTCACCGACCTGCTCACCCGGGCCTGCGCCAGGGCGCTGGCCGACTGCCCCGAGGTCAACGTCTCCTGGGACGAGACCCGCATCCTGCGGCACCGCCACATCAACATCGGCATCGCCGTCGCCATCGACGACGGGCTCATCGTCCCGGTCATCCGCGACGCCGACCGCAAGACCCTCACCGAGATCGCCCGTGAGGCACACGACCTGACCGCCCGGGCACGGGCCCGCAAGCTCACCCCGGACGAGCTTTCCGGGGGCACCTTCACTATCAGCAACCTCGGCATGTACGGGATCCGCCAGTTCACCGCGGTCATCAACCCGCCGCAGGCCGCCATCCTCGCCGTCGGCGAAGCCGTTCGCCAGCCCGTCGTGCGCGGCGACCAGGTCACCATCGCCGCCACCATGACGCTGACCCTGTCCATCGACCACCGGGCCGTCGACGGCGCCACCGCGGCCGGCTTCCTCACCCGCCTGCAGGAGGCGATCGAGCAGCCGCTAGACATCGTGCTCTGAGATCAGCACGGAATGTTTTAACAAGTAGACTTGTTTAAAACTAGCAGTGTAGTAACAAGAGGAGGTGCCTGATGACCGTCACGTATGAAGGCGCCGCCGAGCAGGTCCGGCAGGTCGTCCACCATCACGCGGTGCTGCGCCGGGGCCTGGAACGGCGGGCCGGGGCACTGTGCGAGGCAGCGGAGAACGGCGTCCGGTTCCATCCGCAGATGAGGATGCTCCGGGAGTACCTGACCGGCGAGATCCTGCCCCACGCCCAGGCGGAGGAACGCACGCTCTACCCGGCGGCGGCCACCCGGGCCCGCGGCAGCGGGCGCCTCACGCTGACCGCCGAGCACCGCGAACTGTGCCCACCTCGCCGGTCGGCTTCAGCCCGGCACGGACGGCACCGAGGCCGCCGCAGTCTCGGAACAGATCGCGACGTTGTTCGCCGGGCACGTGGCCAAGGAGAACGACCTGCTGCTGCCCGCACTCGCCGGCTCCGGCGCGGACCTGGCCGCCCTGCTCGCGGACATGCATCACGCGCAGGCTGTGGCGCAAGCGTGATGCCTGGCGGCGTGGCTCACCTTGGTGTTCCTCGCCGCCCGGCAGCCGCGCGGCACATCCGCGGCCGTGAATGCCAGACCGCGTGAGGAGGAACCAGCCGCAACCGTGACGCAGCTTCCTCCTGACGCCAGGCCAGCGGATAAGGCAGCGGCCTAGTCCGGCAAGGCGCCGCCGGAGTGCACCTGCGCCAGCATGGCAGCGACCGGGAGGGCACGCGGGATGTCACGGAGGCGCTGGTAGATGCCAGTTGCACGATCACCTGGAGGTGTGATGACAGACTCTGTTGCCAGGCTGCGGACAGCAGGAGTGTCGGTCTGGCTGGATGACCTCAGCCGGGAACGGCTGACGACCGGCAGCCTCGCCGCGCTTCGCGACCGGGGTGTGTCGGGGGTGACGACCAACCCGACGATCTTCGCGAGGGCGATCAGCGACAGCGACGCCTACGCGGGCCAGGTCCGCGACCTGAAACTGCGCCGGGCGCCGGTGGACCAGGCGCTGCGGGAGCTGACCACGTCCGACGTGCGTCAGGCCTGCGACGTGCTGCGCCCGGTGTATGAGGCAACCGATGGCGTGGACGGCCGGGTATCGATCGAGGTGGATCCGCGGATCGCCCACGACACCGAACGGACGATCGCTGAGGCCCGCGCGCTGTGGTGGCTGGTGGNNCAACGTCACGCTGATCTTCTCCCTGGTCCGTTACGGCGAGGTGATCGAGGCGTTCCTGGCCGGCCTGGAAGCCGCTCGCGCCGCCGGGCGAGATCTGTCCGGCATCGCCTCGGTGGCCTCGTTCTTCGTGTCCCGGGTGGACACCGAAGTCGACCGGCGGCTGGACAAGCTCGGTACCGACCACGCGGGCGCGCTGCGCGGCAAGGCGGCGATCGCCAACGCCCGGCTCGCCTACCAGCGTTACGAGCAGGCCATCGCGACCGGACGGTGGATGTCGCTGGAACAGGCGGGCGCCCGGCCGCAGCGCCCGCTGTGGGCCTCCACCAGCGTCAAGGACCCCGCCTACGACGACACCCGGTACGTCACCGGCCTGGTCGCCCCCGGTGTGATCAACACTATGCCCGAGGCCACGCTCAACGCGGTCTCCGGCCACGGGAAGATCCCCGCCGACGGCATCCACGGCACGTACCAGCAGTCACAGGCAGTCCTCGACGACCTCGCCGCGCTCGGCATCGACTACGGCGACGTTGTGCAGGTCCTGGAAGACCAGGGCGTGACCACGTTCGACGCGAGCTGGGACCACCTCGGCCAGCGGCTCGCCATCGCCCTCGGCACACAACAAGAGGAGTGACACGATGCCAGCGCCAGACACCTTCGTGATCGCTGGCGGCGGCCTGGCCGGATCGTGCTAGCCGCCGAGGAGGACATCCGCCCCTACGAACGGCCGCCGCTGTCCAAGCAGTACCTGCAGGGCAAGACCAGCCGCGAGGAAATCTTCGTGCACTCCCCAGACTGGTACGACGCCAACCGCGTCGAGCTGCTGCTCGGCACGGCGGTCACCGGAATCGACTCCGGGCACCGCGAGGTGACGCTGTCCGACGGCGGGCACCTGGCCTACGGCAAGCTGCTGCTGGCCACCGGATCAGTCCCGCGCCGCCTGCCGCTGCCGGGTGCGGACGCCGGCGGCGTGCTGTACCTGCGCCGCGCTGAAGACAGCGACCGGATCCGGGACACCTTCGCCACCGCGTCCAAGGTGCTCCTCATCGGCGCCGGGTGGATCGGCCTGGAGGTAGCGGCCGCCGCCCGGACAGCCGGAGTAGACGTCACCATTCTGGAAGCGGCGAACCTGCCGCTCCTGCACGTCCTCGGCCCGCAGGTCGCCCCCGTCTTCGCGGATCTGCACCGCGAGCACGGCGTCGACCTGCGACTCGGCGTCAAGGTCGCCGAGATCACCAGCAGCGGCGGGAAGGCGACCGGGGCACGGCTCGCGGACGGTACCCGGATCGGCGCGGACGCGGTGATCGTCGGAATCGGCGCCGCCCCGCAGACCCGGCTGGCCGAGGCGGCAGGCCTCGACGTGCGCGACAGCGTGGTAACCGACGCGTCACTGCGCACCTCCGACCCCGCCATCTACGCAGCCGGCGACATCGCCAGCGCGTACCACCCCATGCTGGGCACCCACATCAGGGTCGAGCACTGGGCCAACGCGCTGCACCAGCCGCAGACCGCCGCAGCGGCCATGCTCGGCCGCGACGCCGTATATGACCGGGTGCCGTACTTCTACACCGACCAGTACGACCTGGGCATGGAATACGCCGGCTACGCCGGGCCCGGCGGCTACGACCAGGTGATCTTCCGCGGCGACGCCAGCAAGCGCGAGTTCATCGCGTTCTGGATGTCCGGCGGCCGGATCGTCGCCGGGATGAACGTCAACATCTGGGATGTCAACGACGCGATCGGTGACCTGGTCCGGTCCGGCCATGCGGTGGATCCGGCCCGGCTGGCCGACCCCGCCGTACCGCTCGATGAACTTGCTGCCGTGCACGATCGGAGGTCCTCGTGACAACCGGAACCGGTATTCCCCCAGCGCTGGGGGCTGCGGACACGCGATTTCTCGCCGAGCTTGGGCAGCAACTGCGGGCCGACAGCATCCGGTGCAGCACCGCCGCTGGCTCCGGGCACCCGACCTCGGCCATGTCCGCTGCGGACCTGATGGCGGTGCTGCTGGCCCGGCACCTGCGCTACGACTGGGACAATCCCGGCGAGCCCGGCAACGACCACCTGATCTTCTCCAAGGGCCACGCGTCCCCGCTGCTGTATGCGATGTTCAAGGCGGCCGGGGCGATCGCCGACGAGGAGCTGGTGACCGGGTTCCGCCGGTTCGGCTCCCGGCTGCAGGGCCACCCGACCCCGGCGCTGCCCTGGGTGGACGTGGCCACCGGGTCGCTGGGCCATGGCCTGCCCTACGGGGTGGGGATCGCGCTGGCCGGTCGGCGCCTGGACAAGCTGCCCTACCAGGTGTGGGTGCTGTGCGGCGACAGCGAGATGGCCGAGGGATCGATGTGGGAGGCCCTGGACAAGGCCGCCTACTACCGGCTCGGCAACCTGACCGCGATCGTGGACGTGAACCGGCTCGGCCAGCGTGGCCCGACCGAGCTGGAATGGGACATGGCCGCCTACCGGCGGCGCGCCGAGGCGTTCGGCTGCGCCGCCGTCGTCATCGACGGGCACGACATCACCCAGATCGACCAGGCGCTGGCAGCGGCCCGGGACACTGCCCGCCCCGTCGTGGTGCTGGCCAGAACGGTGAAAGGCAAGGGCTTCGCCGAGATCGAGGACAAGAACGGCTGGCACGGCAAGGCGCTTAAAAAAGACGAGCTTGCCCGCGCGCTTCAGGAGCTCGGCCCTGTGGATAAGGCGGCGGCAGGCATGATCGAGAAGCCGGAAGATAGAAAACCCGCGCCAGCAGGGAAGTCCGGCAAGGCGGCCCCTGTCTCGTACTCCACGGATAATCCCGCGGCAACGAGGCATGCCTACGGCACGGCGCTCGAACGCATCTTCCCGAAGTTCCCCGAAATGGTTGTTCTCGATGCGGAGGTGAGCAATTCCACCTACTCGGACATATTCAAGGCGAAGTACCCCGAACAATTCTTCGAAATGTTCATCGCCGAACAAAACATGGTCGGCACAGCCATCGGCCTTTCGGTCCGGGGAAAGACGCCCTTTGTATCCACCTTTGCCGCTTTCCTGACCCGCGCCTTTGATCAGATAAGGATGAGCCAGTATTCGCACGCCAATATCAAATTCTGCGGGTCACACGCCGGCGTGTCCATCGGTGAAGACGGATCGTCGCAGATGGGGCTTGAGGA
>DPMS01000148.1 GCA_003541285.1 Actinomycetota bacterium | reverse complement strand
TGGTCATGGGGCTGTCCTGAGGTCGATGCCAGGACGCGGAAAGGATCACCAGGTTACGGTGGTCGCATGCTGACAGCGTTTGGCGTAGTAGCCCTTACCTTCATGATGGCCATGTATGCACTCGAGCAGCGGCAGCGCCACTTTGTCCTGGCCTTCGCTGTCGGCTGTGCGTTGTCGTCCAGCTACGGCTTCCTTAGCGGAGCGTGGCCGTTCGGCGTGGTCGAGGGGGTTTGGACGGTGGTGGCCATACGGCGGTGGGCAGCCATGCCGTCAGGCCTGCAGTCGGCTGGCAGCGATGAGAGCCGCTATCCGGCAACGGGTGCAGCGGACCTGCCCTGACACGCCGAGTTGCACGAGCCAGTGGGATAACCAGGAGGCAAGCCATCAACGGGCGGCCCGTGCCCCGAGGTCATCGCTCAGGCCCCGGGCGGTAATGATCGGCGTCGGGACCAGGACTGGTGACCGGCGTAACGCTCCTCCTTAGCACGGTGAGGGCGACCTTGTCCGCTGAGGAGGCCACGAGGACTGGGCACGGCGCGCGCTGGAGTACGCGGAGCGTCACACTGCCGAATAGCCGGGTCATGAACTCGCCACGGCGTGAGGAGCCGAGCACGATCAGATCTGCCCTCCACTCGACGGCTTCGGCGACGATCGCCTCGGCAGCCCTATCGATGAGGGCGTGACGGGCCAGTCCCGAAGCTCCGATGTCGGCCATGCGAAGCTCGAAGACGGTTGCCTCGACGACGTAGGAGGCCGAGGATTCTGGCTTGAGCGCGAAGCGCCTGCCGCCGATGCTCTCGCGAAGACTGAGGTGCAGGACACGGGCCTCGCTTATGCCGGGAAGGCCAGCTCGCCGGACCAGTTCGACTGCCTGCTCCACCTGGCTTGCGTCCCCGACAGGCACGAGCACCCGCCTGAATACCGGCTGAGGCGCTGTCTCCGTATTGCCCGCTTGCACCCAGCCGCCGAAACTCATCACGAGACGCTCCCAACTCAGACCGCCTCGGCCTCGGAGGGCGCCGAGGGGAATTCCAGGCCAGGGCAACGGTAAAGCAATAAATTAAGACTACGAAATAGTTGACAGCATTGCTGTATCCCCGTCATCGCCTCCGGCATCGGCCGCGTTGCCCCTCGGTGCCAACAGCGGCCACCCTGTGGCCGGACTGTGGCTTCTAGGTTGCCTAAGCTTTGAAGCATGGCTGATGAATCTGCCGGCACTGGTGTCGCCGAACTCGACCGCGCGCTCGGCGGCCTTTACTGGGGTGACAACGTCGTCTGGGTGTGGGAGGGCGGTGAGCTCTCATCCCAACGGCTCTTCTACGACGCCATCGCACGGTGCCGCGAGGATTTCGGCAGGACGGGGTACATCGTCGTTTCGAGCGACCCCGCTGAGGTGAAGGCGCGGTGGCCCTGGATCGAGATCCTCGACGCGCGGATGGGCACGCCAATCGCGAGCCAACGCGGCCTGCTCGAGGCGATACGGCAGTTCTGCGTCCGTGCGCGCCGCCCTCTTCTGCTCTTCGACTCGCTGGAGGCAGTGTCGGGCCGCTGGGGGATGCGCGCCGCGAGCGACTTCTTCGGACGCTGCTGCCCGATGCTGCTCGACCTCGGCGCTATCGCCTACTGGTCGGTGCCCGGAGCGAGCCAGTACCGAACCCTGCACCGCGAGATCGAGCAGATCACCCAGTGCATCATCGTCGTAGGCAGGGATCGCCTTCGCATCAGCAAGGCTGAGGGGCGCCCGCCGGGAGTCCAGGGCCAGCTGTTCCGCTACTCCGTCCATGACGGGACACTGCAGCTGCAACCGGCTCAGGCGGCGGCACGCGTCGGTGCGGCGTTGCGCGCTTACCGCCTGCGCCGAGAGCTGAGCCAGAGCGATCTCGCCCGCCTCGCCAGAGTCTCCCCCAGCGCCATCTCGCAGGTGGAACGAGGAGAGAGAGGGCTCTCCCTCGAGACGCTGCTCGCCCTCGCCGGGCGGCTCAACATCACCCTCGACGAGCTGCTCGGCGGTGAGGTCACACCCGATTACCGGATTGGCAGGCGTCGCAGCCTCGGCGACGTGTCCGCGGGCTCGGTCCTCCCGCTCCTCGACGACGCAGAGGCGGGCATGCGCGTCTACCTCGTCTCGATGCCGCGATCGGCGACCGTCGAGGCTCCTTTCACCCACAAGGGCGCCGAGCTCGTCGGGGTGGTCAGCGGCCTCGTGCAGGTGCTGCTTGGATCGGGCCGGCCGGTCCTCCGCCGCGGTGAGACTCTTCTCGCCTCCCGCCGCGGGATCGACGCCTGGCGCAACGTCGGAGAGAGCGACGCGCACTGCCTGTGGGTGCTGAGGGACTGAGCGCGTATGGGGCGCGGGAACGCGGGCTCGGGCACGGTGGACGGCTCCGGCGCAGGTGAGGTTGTGGAGTGAGGATGAGGCTCGGTGAGATGAAGAGCCACGAGAAGGCCGCGGCCGAGGAGCTGGAGCGTGACCCGGTCTTCCGCCGCGAGTGGGAGCGCACAGCGCTGGCACGTGAAGTAGCGGTGGCGATAATCGCCTACCGGGCCGCGCACAAACTGTCCCAGCGGGCCCTTGCCGACAAGCTCGGCACAGCAGCGCACCGGGGCGTTCTCGTGCCCGACATGGCGAATCCCGGTCTTCACCGCAGGCTCGGTCACCCTCGGCGAGGTGCGGGTGGTATGGGCGTGGGCTGCTGAGCGGGCACCCCCTGGCGCGCGGTTATTCGCTTGCGGCAACATGGCGGCCGGTCAAGGCTGGCGGGATGGGATTCTTTGACGACTTGCCGGTCCCCGAGCCGGCGCCTCCGCGGAGGCATCATCCATGGGAGCCGCCGGAGGCGGAATTTCCCGGCATTGTCCCGATCGACACCCTGCTACTCAGGCGGACCGACCAGGTCGCCGTAGCGGTCACCGGGCTGTCAGCCTTCTCCGCCGGGATCGAGATCTTCGTGACCGCGCGAATCCGGCCCAGTGCCGGCCACCCCGAGGAGCACCTGCCCGGCGGCCCGCGTGACCTGGCCGCGTCCCGGCGCTCCTTCAAGTTCGGCCTGCAGTTCTCCGACGGCGGCAAAGCTGCGGGGAGCCACGGCGGCGGCAGGCCGGACCACGATTCTGAGCCAGCGGGGCCAGTCCTGTACCCATTCGCCGGCGGCGGCGGACCGCATTCTTTCGTCTCCCGGTGGTGGACGTGGCCGCTGCCGCCCGCCGGGCCGATGGAGTTCGTCTGCGAGTGGCCGGCATTCGGCATCGCCGAATCCCGGGCCGGCATCGATGCGCAGCTTATCCTCGACGCGGCACGGCGCAGCGTCCGGCTATGGCCGGAAAACGAAGGCTGACGGCGAGGTCCTCACCGGCATGGTCCAGGCGGAGATCCAGCCCAGGGCTCCGGCTGGTTTCCGCCCCTGCGAATACAACGTCCGCGTGATACTCATTGCTCGCCTTCCCGTTCCGGACCGATCCTGCTGCCTTGCTCCAGCAATGCCGCACTGCTGCGGCAGCCCACCGGCCTGTGCCAGGGGGCCGAGCGGACTTGTGGCCGGGCCTGCTACACCGCGGCACGGTCGTGCAGCGCCGGGCCGGTGAACGTGCCTGCTGCCTGGCCATGCCGAGAATGCGCGGCGGGCCGGACAGCCAGTCGTGCACGTCCGGGCAGAACTCGCCCGCCAGCGCCGCAGGGACAGCCTCAGCTGGCGCACGTTCTCCGCCAGCGGATGCTCTCCCAGCACCAGCCGGGCGGCGCTGCCTGCAGCGGACTGCATGATGATCGCCCGAACGCTGCGGCGCCTCCACTCGCGCACCTTGCGTGACGGCTGATGGACATGCATCAGGCACGCGGGCGGCCCCGGTTGCGCCGCTCCGGCCGCCGGCGAGACCCGCACGCTCATGCCGCCGACCGGACGATCCGCGGCAGCCTCTGGAACCCGACTTGGCTCAATTAGTGCGCACTGGAATCGCGGTGCATGCGGTCGAGGGCTTCATGCAGGTCGCTGGGCAGGGGGTTGGCAGCGGTGATGGTGTGGTCGTCGGCCCGGATCTCGATGGTGCGGTGCCGATGGTGGCGCCCAACTGCCTTCAGATGGCGGCTACGCGGCCCTGGTGACGGCGGGGGCGCGATGCGATCGAGCAGTTCTGGGGAAAGCCGCCGTGGCGGCGGCTCGCTAGTATAAGGGTCCCCCCATCAGATCTCGCATAGGGGAAACCTGCCATGAAGGACACGCAGAAGTCGGCCAAGAGCACCACCGGCAGGGCGTCCAAGGGATTCACGGACGAGGAACGAGCCGCGATGAGGGAGCGCGCCCAGGAACTGAAGGCCGCCACGCGCCGCGGCCCGCGCGCGGGCAAGGCGGACGGGGAGAGCGACGTGCTTGCGAAGATCGCCGAGATGCCGGAACCGGATCGCGCCATGGCCGAGCGGCTCCATGCCATCATCAGAGCCAGCGCGCCAGCCCTCTCGCCGAGACTCTGGTACGGGATGCCCGCGTATGCCAGGGACGGCAATGTCGTCTGTTTCTTCCAAAGCACGCAGAAGTTCAAAACGAGGTACGCGACGTTCGGCTTCAGCGACAAGGCCAAACTCGACGAAGGCGCCATGTGGCCGACCGCCTTCGCGCTGAAGGAGTTGACCGCCGCCGACGAGGCAAGGATCGGCGCGCTCGTGAAGAAAGCGGTGAGATGAGGACTGAGCGCCGCGCATGGCAGTCGGCGAGCCTCTCCAGCAAGACGTCCGGGTAGGGTTCAGGCCGGGTCACCTCACTCAGCGTGCGTGTGACCGTGCGCGGCGCTGCCGCCAGCGGGGCCGGGTGGGGTCGGCTCGCCGGGCCGGCCCGGGGCGGCCGCCGGCGCAATCAGGTCACCGGCCCGCAGTGGCACCGCCTCGAACCGGCCCTCGTGTGCGAGGATGGGGCGCTGGTCGCCGGTGAGTTCGGGGTGGCGTTCCTCCAGCACCTTCCGGCGTTCGGCTATTCGCCGCAGGTGCGTGACGTACTCGCGGTTCCCTTCGTAGGTCCCGCGCCAGGTCTGCGGCATCGCTTCGGGTGGCGGGGGGAGCGAGCGCGCAGCCTGCCCGGCGAACCCGAAGGTCGAGGGCACCTTCGCCGTCTCCCCGCCGCAGTGCGGGCAGGCGGGCAGCGGCGCGTGCAGCGACTGGATCACCTCGAAGCTGTGCCCGCCCGGGCAGCGGAGCTGGTAGATCGGCATCGGCTACCACAACTCCATGGAACGGGCGAAAATGCCTGCGATGTCGTCCTCGGTGACTGGCTTCGGGCAGGTCGCCAGCAGCCGCTGCTGCTTCATGGTGCCCTCCACCAGATCGGGGATGTCACCGTGGGTGTACCCGACCGCGGCAACGCCGTTCGGGATATCGATGTCCCTCATCAGCGCGACCAGGACGGAGGGGAGGAACTCGGCATCGCGGGAGGGCCGGTCGGCACCGGGTGCGAGAAATTGAGTGGCCTGCAGGTGCCGCTCAGGGGCGGCATCGAACGTGAACCGGAACGCCTCCGGGGCGGTGAGCGCGACTGACATGCCGTGCGGGACCATCGGCTCGTGGGCCGGGTAGTCCTTGGGGTGGAACTCGCGTACCCGCCCGGCGATCGGGTAGGCGTTGGCGTGCGGGATGTGCACGCCGGCGTTGCCGAATCCCATGCCGGCGAAGGTGGCCGCGATCGCCATGTCAGCGCGCGCCTGCTCGTCGTCGCCATGCTTGACGGCGGTGCGGAATGAGGTGGCGAGCAGCCGCATTGCCTTCTCCGACCACATGTCGGAGATCGGGTTCGACCCGCAGTAGGGTACCCGCTGCTGCGGGGTCTTGTGCTCGTAGGTGGTGTACCAGCGGGCGGTGTAGCTTTCCAGGGCGTGGCACAGGATGTCCATGCCCGCCGAGGCGGTCACCCCGGCAGGCTGGCTGAGGGTGAGCCTCGGGTCGATCACCGCCAGGGTGGGGCGCAGCCGGGCGTGGCTGATGCCGGTCTTCACCCTGAGTGCGAGCACGTCCAGCACACACACGGTGGTGGATTCGGCTCCGGTACCGGTCGTGGTCGGCACCGCGATCAGCGGCTTGAGCGGGTTGACGGGGACGGCGGCCCTGCCGACCGGGGCGTTGATGTAGTCCATCAACTCCCCGGGGTTGGTCAGCATCAGATTGACCGCCTTGGCGGTGTCGATGCTGGAGCCGCCGCCGACCGCGACGAACGCGTCCCAGGGGCCGGACTCGCGGGCGTGGGCGACCGCCGCTTCCATGCTGGCGTCGGTGGGTTCGACGTGGGCCCCGTCGAACACGGCGGCCTCGATGCCGAACGCGGCCATCTGGTCGGCGACCCGCTGCGGTGCGCCGGTCGCCGCGACCCCGGGGTCGGTGACGACCAGGGCGCGGCGGGCCCCGTACTGGGCCAGGTCGAACCCGATCTCCTCGGCCGCGCCGGGACCGAACTTGAGCAGCGGCGCCCCGTAGGTGAAGATCGCCTCAGGGTTCGCGGGCGCGGGCAGGCTGGCGGCCACGGTCTTCCCCTTTCGTCAGGCGTAGTACCCGTCGGGCGCGCGGCGCAGTGACCGCAGTTGCTCCGCGTCGTGCCCGAACACCACCGTGGCGTCGGACTGCTCCGCGAGGCGGCGGATCTTCTCCACCGAGGCGTACCAGGCGGACAGGTCGTTGACGATTGCGGCTGGGGTGGCGGGCGGGCCGTAGGCGTCGCCCATGTAGACGGCATCCGAGGTGAAGATCATGGCACCGGTTTCCGGCAAATCCACCTTCATCGCCATCGTGCCCGGCGTGTGCCCAGGTGCCTCGATGAATGAGACCCCAGGCAGGAACTCAACGTCGCCGGAGACGGTCTCGAACTCGATCCCCTCATAATCGGCCTTGAGGTGGGCGCCGTTGAACGCCCCCTCGTACCCAAAGGCCCACTCCTTCTCTTTGTCGTTGACGACCAGGCGCGGGCCTGCCCCGGCAAACGTGCGCACGTTGCCGGCATGGTCGAAGTGCAGGTGCGACAGCACCACGTAGTCCAGGTCGCCTGCCCCGATGCCGAGCTGGCTGAGCCTGGCATCCAGGTACTCATTCTCGGAGACCTGGTCGTAGGGGAAGAACTCCTGCAGCCCGGTCGGCTCCCACCGGGTCTCCCAGTCACGCGGGCAGCTGGTGTCCCAGAGCATCCTCCCCCCGGGTGTCTCCACCACGACCGCGTGGGTGGTGCACGGGTACCACTCGACCGGCTTGTCCTTCTGCGCCCGGGGCCGGATGCTCCGCCCCGGTTTCAGCAGCAGCCAGGTCAGGTCGCAGCTCATCGCCCCGCAGTCGAGCACGTGCAGCTTCGTCGCTGTCGCCATCGGGTACTCCCTCGGATAAGATCTCGGATTCGTAACGTCGCATGTGGCATGCTACGTGTCAAGGATGGGGCCAGATGGGGCGCTGCCGGTATCGTGTCGCCATGCCCGCTCAGCCCACTGCGGTCGCGCTGGAGCCACTTGCGCCGCCTGCTGCATCCTTGACCGACCAGACGGTCGCCGCGATCCGCCAGGCGGTGCGCAGCGGCGCGCTCCAGCCCGGGCAGCTGTACTCCGCCTACCAGATCGCGGCCATGCTGGGCGTCTCCCGGAGCCCGGTGCGTGAGGCACTCATGCGGCTTACTGAGGCCGGCATGGTGAAACTCGAGCGCAATCGCGGGTTCCGGGTGGTGATCCCCGGGCCGACAGACGTCGCGGAGATCTTTCAGTTGCGGCTCCTGTTGGAGGTCCCGGCGGCCCGCCGGGCAGCGCGTCAGGCATCCGCAGACCTGGTGGCTGGGCTCCGGGCGGAACTGACGCAGATGCGGGCGGCGGTGCTCGACCATGACGAGGCCCTGTTCATGCGCCATGACCAGCACCTGCATCACCTGATCCTCAGCGAGACCGGCAACAGCCGAATGATCAGCCTCGTGGACAACCTCCGGGACGTCACCCGCATCCTCGGTGCGTCCACCGTGGACCGCTCCCGCGACCTCGACACGATCGCGAACGAGCACGAACCCATCATCGACGCCATCGCGGCAGGCGACGTGGGCGCTGCGGGGGAGACGATGATGTACCACGTGTCGCATACCGGAAAACTGCTTGTGGCACAGGCGGCCACGGAAGCAGGAGGGCACGTGCGTGCCGAGGACCTGTGGGTGCACATGGGGCCGATCTGAGCCGCGCATACTGCCTCGTCACCGCGTCGAGCGCTGGTCCGGTGTGCCGATCACATCCTGCGTAACTCGCCCAGCTCGCCGGGGAGCTGATGTGCCGGTACCTCGCTGCCGCCCACGCCTGGGCCGCCCGGCGATTCGGGACCTTCTGCCCTGGCTTGGTCAGGCTCTGCGCTGGGACGATCGTCGTATCCGGGACGCTGCCCAGGGGGCGACGGTCATGACATTTCGGACCCGCCAACCGCCGACAGCGCCGGCCGACGCGGTGAGCGTTGAGCTTAAGGATCTGCCGGCGGGCGAAGTGACGTTCCTGTTCTCTGACATCGAAGGCAGCACGCGAGCGTGGGAGCAGCACCCGGGCGCGATGCCCGCGGCGCTGGCCAGACATCAGTCGGTCGTGCGCAGCGCGGTTGCCGCATGCGGCGGGACGGTGGTCAAGGACACCGGCGACGGCTTGTTCGCGGTCTTCCGGTCCGCCCATGCGGCGGTGCTCGCGGCCGTCGAGGCACAGCGTGGACTGCGGGCTGTGGCATGGACGGAGACTGGAGCGCTGCGGGCACGGATGGGGCTGCACACCGCCGGTGCGGAGCCCGAGCACGGCGACTACCACGGTGTCCCGGTGAACCGGTGCGCACGGATCATGGGAGTCGCGCACGGCGGTCAGGTGCTGGTGTCCGACGCGGCATACCGACGGCTCGCGCTCGGCCCTGTGCCGGATGTGTCGTTCCTCGACCTCGGCCAGCACCGGCTGCGGGACCTGTCGGTCGCGGTGCGATTGCTGCAGGTGCTCCATCCGGAGCTGGACGCGGAGTTTCCGCCGCTCCGGTCTCTCGATGTGCTGCCGAACAACCTGCCCGCTTTGCCATCGAGCCTGGTCGGACGCGAACAGGAACTCACCGAGCTGGCCGGCCTGCTCGGCCGTACCCGGCTGCTCACGCTGACTGGTGCGGGCGGGGTCGGCAAGACCAGGCTCGCGCTGCAGTTTGCCGCCGAACAGGCAGACGCCTTCACTGACGGCGCATGGGTCGTGGATCTCGCCGGGCTGGGCGAGCCGGAGCTGGTGCCGCAGGCGGTGGCGTCGGCGTTGGGGATCGCTGAGCAGCCGGGGCGGTCGTGGGCCGATAGCGTCTTGGGGTTCCTGCACGAACGCCAGGTGCTCCTCCTGTTGGACAACTGCGAACATCTGCTCGCGGCCGCGGCCTCGCTCACCCGGCAGGTGCTGGAGAGATGTCCGGGCGTCAAGGTGCTCGCGACCAGCCGGGAGGCACTGCACACGCCGGGCGAAGTGGCCTGGCGGGTGCCGTCGCTGTCATTGCCGGGCGGTGTCGCGGTGTCCGACGCCGAGCGATTGTTCCTGGAGCGCGCCGGCGAGACGGATCCCCGGTACCGTCCCATCGGCGCTGATCGTGAGGCGGTGGCGCAGATCTGCGCCCGCCTCGACGGCCTCCCGCTGGCGATCGAACTCGCGGCGGCGCGTGTTCGCGTCCTGTCCGCCAGCGAGATCGCCGATCGGCTCGACGACCGGTTCCGGCTGCTCACCGGTGGTGCCCGGACGTCGCTGCCGCGGCAGCACACGCTGGAGGCGGCGGTCGGGTGGAGCTATGACCTTCTCGATGAGCCGCAGCGGCGCCTGTTCGAGCGGCTGTCGGTGTTCGCCAGTGGGTTCACTCTCACCGCCGCCGAACAAGTCTGCGCCAGCGGCCCGATCCAGGCGCTCGATGTGCTCGACCTGCTCACCGGCCTGGTCGACCGCTCCCTGGTGGTGCACGAGCAGCCGGGTCCGCCCAGCCGGTACCGGCTGCTGGAGACCATGCGTGCCTATGGCAAGGACCGGCTGCTTCGCAACGCAGAGCTGCAAAGCATGCGCGACGCCCACCTCACCTGGGTGAACTCCTTTGCGCGCACGGCTCAGGCGCACCTCGACGGCCCCGGGCAGGAGCGGTGGCTTGACGCCGTCGCCACTGAGCTTGACGACGTGCGGGCCGCGCTGTCGTGGTCCCTGGCGGGCGGGGACACGGCGACGGGGCTGGCCTGTGCCGCGACGCTGTTCCGCTACTGGTACGTCCGCGCCGTCCGGGAGGGCCGGATGTGGCTGGACCGGCTGCTCGCCAACGCTGCCGGGGCCCCGCCGAAAATCCTCGCCAAGGCCCTGTACGCGGCGGGTGAGCTGGCCAGTGACCAGGGGGACTACGCCGTGGGGCGGTCGCGCCACGAGCACGCGCTGAAGCTCTACCAGGAGCTTGGGCACCGGCGTGGCGAGGCGTGGGCGCTGCATGGCCTCGGTATCGCCGAGTGGGGTCTTGGCCGGACGCCGGCCGCGGGGGAGCGGCTGCACGCCGCGCTGCGGGGGTTCCGGGAACTCGGCGACACGGTCGGGATCGCCTTTACCCTGCAGCTCGTCGCCATCTGGGAGTTCATGTACGGCGACCGCACGGCGGGCCTCGAGTACGTCGAGGAGCACGAGAAACTCGTCCGGCCGACCGGGATCCCGCAGCTGGTCGCGCACGCCGCCGAGTTCTCCGCGTACACGCACTGGCAGACTTTGGGTGATCCCTCGCTCGGCCGTGACGGCCTGCGCGAGGCGCTGACGCTCTATCGCAAGATCGGCAGCGTGTTCTGCACGCTGCACTGCGTGGAGAATATCGCCACCTGGGCGGTCGATGCCCGGCCCGATGCGGCCACCCGCCTGCTGGGGGCGGCGGACGCTCTACGGGCAGAGGCGGGCACGCCGGTGCCCCCGTACGAGCACCTGTTCTACGGCAAGACCTGGGACGCGGCACGTTCTGCTCTCGGCGAAGACAGGTTCGCCGCGGAACTGGACCGTGGGCGCAAGCTCGGCCTTACGGCAGCGGTCGATGAGGCGTTCGCGGTCTTGAGCGGCGCGTGAGGCCGGCGATGTACTGGCGCGACAGGCTCTGCTCGGCCGAGGAGGCGACGGCGGTCATCCGGCCCGGGGATCACGTCTTCGTGGGCACCGGCTGCGCGGCGCCGCTGACGCTGCTGCGGGCACTCGAAGCGATGCTGTGTCCACCGCCCGGCGTCGAACTCGTCCACCTGCTGCTGAGCGGAGCGCTGCCAGAGCACTACGCCACGGGTTCGAGCCGTTTCCGCCACCGGGTACTCGTCGTCGGCAGTGGCGACCGGGCGCTCGTCCGCACCGGCCGGGCGCACTACGTGCCTGTGTCACTTGCCGACGTGCCAGATCTCATGCGGACCGGGCGGATGCCCGTCGATGTCGCCCTGGTCCAGGTGAGCACACCGGACGCGGACGGGTTGTGCAGTCTCGGTGTCTCAGTCGACGTCACCCGCGCGGCCGTCGACACCGCGGACCGCGTCGTCGCCGAGATCAACCCCAACATGCCGCGCACTGGGCCCGCCACACTCGTTCCCCTCGATCGGTTCGACCGGCTCGTCGAAGTGGACGCGCCGACGACCGAGTACGTGCATCAGCCGATCGGGGACGCCAGCGTGCAGATAGCCCGCTACGTCGCACGCATCATCCCCGACGGCTCCACGTTGCAGATCGGCCTCGGCCGGGTGCCGAACGAAATGCTCCGGTACCTGCGCAACCGGCACGACCTGGGCATTCACTCCGACGTCGTCACCGACGCCATCATCGACCTCATCGGCGCCGGTGTGATCACCGGCGCCCGCAAGAGCGTCGATCCGGGCACAACGATCGCGAGCTGGGCCCTCGGCACGCGCAAGCTGTACGACCTGATCGACGATAACCCCCACGTCCAGCTGCGGCCGATCGATCAGGTCTGTAACCCCGCTGCGCTCGCCGCGCAGGACCGGCTGGTCTCTGTCACCCAGGCGTTCGCGATCGACCTGACCGGACAGGTATGCGCCGACGAATTCGGCGGCGAACTGTACGGCGGCGTCGCAACGCAGCCGGACTTCCACCATGGTGCGGCACTCTCACGCGGCGGGAAGCCGATCATCTGCCTGGCGTCGCGGACCGACGACGGAGAACCGCGGATCCGGCCCCGGCTGCACGCCAACGAAGGCGTCACCATTCCGCGGTCAGACGTGCACTATGTCGTCACCGAATACGGCGTTGCCTACCTGTTCGGCAAATCACTGCAGGAGCGAGCCGTCGCCCTCACCGAGATCGCCCACCCAGATGACCGCGAGGACCTGCTGAACGAAGCGAAACAACTCAACCTCGTGCCCGGCGGACAACTTCTGCGCAGCCGTAGCGCCTACCCGACCGCCGCCGAGACCACGATCGTCCTGCGGAACGGGACATCCGTCCTCCTCCGGCCGGCACGGACGACAGACGCCGAGCACATGCAAGCCCTCTTCTACGCCATGACCCCGCACGACGTATACACCCGCTTCTTCATCAACCTCGCCTCACTATCGGACCGGAAGGCCCAGCATCTGTGCAGCGTCGACTACCGCAACGAAATGGCGTTCGCCGGCGTCACCGGAGAGGACTGGGAACGCGAGCAGATCATCGCCGGCACCGCCTACTACGTCGACCCCGAAACCCGCCTAGCCGACATCGCCATCATGGTGCACCCCGCCTGGCAGGGAATCGGACTCGGCACCGCGATCCTCCGGCACACCACCGAATACGCCAGAACCCACGGGCTACGCGGGTTCACCGCCGACATCCTCTGCGACAACCATGCCATGCTCCGGACACTCGACAAGATGGGCCTGCAGACCACCAAGTCCATCGTCCAGGGCGCGTACGAAATCGTCGCGCTGTTCAGCAGCACCTGAAACGTGCGCGATCGGTGTTTGTCCAAGTCTGGACACGTTCTCTGAAGCGGATGTGTTCGCGGCCAGGCCCGGCATAACCCGGTCGGTCCTGGAGGACTACCTGCCCCTGCCAGGCTGCGCGGATCGCAGGGGTTCCAAGCATTCCTCATCGATGACGCCAGCAAGGCGNNCGATCGCCCTGGTCCGGCACCCGCCCGGCCGCCGAAGCGAGAACGGCTTCCGGAAAGAGATCCGCCGCAACTGGGGCCACCTGTTCCCGCACCTGCCTGACCAGCCCGGCCGGCCCTACCGCAGCTTCGGCGGCCTGCTCGCCCACCTCGGTACCCTGACCCGCAACCAGGTCCTGTTCGCCGGCGCGCCCGCCGCTGTCCCCGTGCTCACCGAGCCAACCAGCGAACAGTGCGAGACGTTCGGCCTCATCGGCGCCCCGATCCCGCTCGTCCTGAAGAAGTAGCCAGGACAGCTCTCGCCAGAATCGATGAAACAGCAGGTCAGCGCCGCACTCGGCTGCCAAACCACCCGTAACCTCGGTCAGATTGCCGGCGTCTTCATCGAGAAGTAGGGCTACCGCATGGCGAGCAGACCCCTTCGGGCGACGAGGCGGTTTCCCTACCCCCGAATCGTGTTCAGGTTCGCGTGTCCTTCTCGACGACACCATCCTTTACCACGAGGACGATGCGGTCGGGATCCGACCAGATCTCCGGGTCGGCCAGCGGATCGCCGTCGACGGCGATGAGGTCAGCGAGCTTACCTGGCGCGATCACGCCCAGGTCAGCGCGGCGCAGGATCTTGGCGCTGGCCGAGGTTGCCGAGACGATCGCCCCCATCGGCCCCATGACTTTTGCTTTCAGGCTGAGCTCCAGTCCGCGCCCGTCCTGGCGCGGGCCACGCAGATCGGTACCAGAGCCGATCGTGACCCCAGCCGCCATGGCCAGTTCGATGCTGTGGAACATGGCATCTTCCAGCCCAGCCGCCCGTGGCAGGAATTCCTCGGGCAGGCCCCATTCCTGCCAGCGCTGACCCAGCAGGTGCACGATCGTCAGGGTCGGGACGAGGGCCGCGCCGGCCTGCGCCATCGCGCGTGCTGTCTGGTCATCCAGCAACGTGCCGTGTTCGAAACAGGCGATCCCGGCGTCGAGACCGTTCCGGATGGCCTGGGGATGATGGGCGTGCGCTGTCACGTACGTCCCCCGGGCCGCGGCCTCCTCGACGGCCGCTCGCAGCTCCTCCACTGTGAACTGGCAGTCTGTCACGTTGTCGCCGTGCGACAGCACTCCTCCCGATGCGCACACTTTCAGTTGCGTGGCACCCGCCCGGAAGGCCTGGCGCGCGGCCAGGCGGACCCCCTCGGGTCCGTCGCAGGTAAGAGTCGGGCGGCTGAGGCCGGTGATGCCCGCGGCTGGCCGCTGCGTGAAGGGCGGCGTCATGTCCCCATGCCCGCCTGTCTGGCTGAGGAGTGGACCGGAGGGCAGCACCCGCGGGCCGGCGACAAGCCCCGCCTCGATCACCGCAGGTAGCGCCCCGTCAGCCCCGCCGACATCCCGGACGGTCGTGTGCCCGGACCACAGGCACCGGCGGCAGTTGTCGAAGAGCAGTGCGGCGGTCATCGCTGGGGAGAGCGCTGGGTTGCCCTCCCATTCGACGACCCCGAGGTGCGTGTGGAGATCGATCAGGCCGGGCAGGACGG
Organism: Actinomycetota bacterium; assembly: GCA_003541285.1. GTDB lineage: Bacteria > Actinomycetota > Actinomycetes > Streptosporangiales > Streptosporangiaceae > UBA9676. The sequence goes on along the minus strand of DPMS01000148.1, from coordinate 10,529 downwards.
TCAGCCCGGTCAGATCAAGCCGCTGCCCGGCGGGCGCGCGGGCACGGCCCCCGACCGCTTCGATCCGGTCACCGGTGATCGTGATCCTCGCCTTGTCACGAGGGTCGGAGCCATTTCCATCCACAACCGTCGCGCCCTCGAGCACCAGTGCCATCGATCTCCTCCTCGACGGTCGCGGCTCCGTCCGGTTTGTGGACGGCTGGAGACGAGGCACGTCACCGCCTATCTCTCTATTGCGATAAATCATCTCATACTGGTATAACCTCCTGTCATGTACCGGTCAGACCAGTCTCCGGAGATCTTCACCCCGATCTCGGTTCCCCGTCGCCGGTACCTGCATGTCGCTGAACAGTTGCTGCAGGCCATTGCCGATGGCACCTACCCGCCGGGTAGCCGCATCCCCAGCGACCGGGAGATCGCCATCTCCACCCAGGTGAGCCGGCCCACGGTGCGCGAGGCCTTGCTGGCTCTGGAAATTGTCGGTGTGGTCGAGGTGCAACCCGGGTCCGGGGTGTTCGTCACGGAACGGTCGGCCGGGCAGCAAGTGCCGGATCCCCTCGCGCTCGACGCGCCCCGCGAACTCATCGAGGCCCGTGCCGGGATCGAGCCTGTCGTCGCTGGTTTGTGTGCGACCCGCATCGACGGGACAGATCTCGTTGAGCTGCGCGGGCTGATCGCACAGTGCGCTGAGGCGACGTCAGAAGGTCAGCAGTCGCTCTCTCGTATGAGCGAACTGGGTCTGCAATTCCACCGCCGGCTCGCCCTCGCCTGCGGCAACCGCATCCTTGCCGAAATGACCTGCGGCCTCGTGGACATGGAGCGCCATCCCTTGTGGGTGCTGGTGAACGAACTTGCCCTGAGGAACCAGGAAGCACGGGATCTGCAGATCCGGGAACATGCCGCGATCCTCGACGCGATCGAGTCACGGAACCCGGCACGTGCCCAGGCGGCGATGGCCGAACACCTCGACAACGCCCGCGTCCTCCTGTTCGACGAGCAGGTCAGTCCGGCAGCGCCGCCAGATTGACACTCCACCAAACCGGGCGCAGCGATGAGCCCGGTGTGAGAGGCAGCAGCCGACCAAGTAGAGAGTAGGAATCACTCATGAAAGAACCACCCCGGTCCCGCGGTAGCGGATTCCGCCGGCTCGCTGTTCCGGCGTTCGCGCTGGCCTCAGTCCTGGCCGGATGCAGCACTTCGTCTTCGGCCCCGTCGACACCCGGATCGGGCTCCACAACAGCAGCGGGATCCGGGGCTGTCGCCTACGCTCGTGCCCAGGTCGCGCGCTACGAAGGCGCGCCGACGTTCGTCGCTCCCGGGCCGGCCTTCAGCGTTTCCAAGCTGCGCGGCAAGAGCATCGCTGTCATCCCTGCGACATCGAACGAGTATGACAATACGATCGAAACGCAGATGAAGGCGATAGCAGCTCAATACGGCGTCCACTACACCGAATACCCCAATCAGGGTCAGCCGACGCAATGGGTATCCAGCCTCAATCAGGCGATCGCCACCAAGCCGAACCTGATCATCCTGAACACGGCACTCGATCCCCGGCAGGTCCTGCCCGAGGTCAAGCAGGCAAAGGCCCAGGGCATCCCCGTCATCGCCACACACTTCTTCGACCAGACCTACTCCAGCACGCTGAAGACGAGTTGCGGTGCGCCCGCCAGCTTGTGCGCCGCCGGGCTCACAGCGACCGTCAATGCGCCCTTCGACCTGGCGACGAAGATCGAGTCCGACTGGATCATCGCGGACTCTAACGCAAATGCTCACGTGCTCGTCATCACTGCGAACGATGCGGCGCCCACCGCAGGCATGGTGTCAGCCGCCAAGGCAGAGTTCGGGCAGCACTGCCCGGCGTGCCAGGTCACGGTGGCCAACGTGCTCGTGAGCGAATGGACCAGCAAGATACCGACCCTGGTGCAGACCGCGCTGGCACGCGACCCCAACCTCCACTACGTCCTGCCAGTTTTCGACTTCGGCGCGCCCTACGCCGCCAACGGCGTGGCCCTGGCCGGCAAGACCGGCCAGGTGAAGATCGTGAGCTACAACGGCACCCAGAGTGTCCTCGCGATGGTCGAGAACCACTCGTCCGTCGCCCTTGATGTGGGTGAACCCCTCGACTGGCTCGCATACGCCTTCATGGACCAAGCCTTCCGAGTCCTCGCGGGTGTTGCCCCCGCGGCCGACGAACACACCCCCTTCCGCGTGTTCACGGCTGCCAACGTCGCGGCGACCGGAACCCCGCCAACAGTGACCGGTGGCTACGGCAACGCCTACATCCAGGGCTACCAGAGCCTCTGGCAGCACTGATAGCCATGGCCAACGCCGACGGTGCCCGGGAGGCCGCTGCCTCCCGGGCACCACGCGTCGAGCAGCCGGTGGCGGTCCCGGGGACCGGCGCGGCACCGGCGCCCCGCGTGGAACTTCTCGGTGTATCGAAGCACTTCGGAGGGGCGCAGGCGCTGAGTGGAGCCAGTATCACCATCGAGCGAGGCGAGGTCCACGGTCTGCTCGGTGAGAACGGTTCGGGCAAATCAACCCTGATAAAGGTGCTGGCCGGCTACCACACTCCCGAGGCGGGTCACTTGCTGGTGGACGGTCAGCCGGAGCGCCTGCCATTGCCTGCTGAGCGCCTGAGAGATCTGGGCATTTCTTTCGTGCACCAGGATCTCGGCCTGATCGACTCCGTGACGGTCGCTGAGAACCTGGCCTTGCGGGAGATAGCCACCAGGCCTGGGATCTTCATCTCCTGGCGCAAGGTTCACCGGGAAGCTACCGCCCTGCTCGCCCGCTACCGCCTTGACGTGGGAAGCCAGAGCCTGCCCTCCGAGCTGACACCGTTCCAGCGGGCGATGGTCGCCATCATCCGGGCACTTGAGGGCATAGGTGAGGTCAAGTCGGCGGGGAAAGGACTGCTCGTGCTCGACGAGGCCATGGCTTTCCTCGCCGATCACGAGCGGGCGCTTCTCGCGTCGACGGCACGGGAACTCGCCGCAGGCGGGACGTCGGTGCTGCTCGTGTCGCATGACCTTGATGACGCGCTCAAGGTCTGTGACCGGATCACGGTGCTTCGGGACGGGCGGGTCGCGGGTACCGTTGACGCCCGTCACACCGACCGGGCTCAGCTGGCGGGGCTGATCCTCGGCAGCCCATCGGCCGGTCACCCTCCGGTGCCGGCCGTTCGCCAGAACCAGGCTACGGCGGTAAGCCTCACCGGTCTTTCAGGCCGTGGACTCCCGCCGATCTCCCTTGAACTCGGGGCGGGTGAGATCGTCGGCCTGACCGGGCTCGCCGGCGAGAGCTTCGCGCGGATCCCTTACCTTATCTACGGGGATGAACCTGGCGCCGAAGGGAAGATCGAGTTCTACGGCCAGGCGTATTCCGTCAGTGAGATGTCCCCGGTGCGGGCACTCCAGGCCGGCATCGTTCTGGTGCCAGGTGACCGGCAGCGCCAAGGCGCGGTCGCGTCACTTTCGATTGGGGAAAACGCCGCACTCCCGCGACTACGTGAGTTCTTCCGGAGAGGCCGCCTGCGAGGCGGTGAGCTAACTGCGGCGATCACCGAACTGCTCATCCGCTTCCAGGTACGGCCCGCGGATCCGGTGGCGCCCATGGGGACCCTCTCCGGCGGCAACCAGCAGAAAGCAATTATCGCGAAATGGCTCCAGCTCGAACCCCGCCTCCTGCTGCTCGATGAACCGACCGTCGGCGTGGACGTGGGCTCGAGAGCCCAGATCTTCGAGGCCATCCGCGGTCTTGCCGCGCATGGAACCGCCGTGCTGTGCGCGAGCAACGACTACGCACAGCTTGCCGAGCTATGCGGCCGCGTCCTCATCTTCGCGGGAGGCCAACTCCGGGCGGCATTGACGGGCCCCGATCTCACCAAACAAGCCATACTCACGCAGTGCCTTCTGCTCAGCGGCGAGGCACGCCGGGCAGAACCCTAAGGCAGGTGCCACGTTGCTGACCGACCGCATCCGATCCTTGCTCCGCGACCCATCAGCCGCCCCCCGCTCGCCAGCCGGCGCCGCTCGAGGCTGGGTGGCGCGTCTGGAGAGGTTCGCATTGCCTATCATCTGGGCACTTCTCCTGGTCGGTTTCTCCATCGCGATGCCCACCACCTTCCCGCACCTGGGGAACATAGCCGCCATTCTCGGCTCGCAGGTGATCGTGCTGCTGCTTTCGCTCGCGCTTCTCATCCCGCTGCTCGCTGGTGACTATGATCTTTCGGTCGCCAGCAACATGGCCCTCAGCGCGATGGTCCTGACAATCCTCAACGTTCAGCATCACTGGCCATGGCCTGCCGCAGCCGGTATCGCCGTTGTGACGGGCCTCCTGGTGGGGTTCCTGAATGGTGCACTCACCATCATCTTCGGAATCGATTCACTTATCGTCACGCTAGGCATCGGCACTCTCATATCGGGAGTTGACGCTTTGATCAGCGGCTCGGCGGTCGTCACCGGCGTCTCCCAGCAGCTCCTCAGCCTCGTCTCGGCCGATCACTTCCTGGGTATTCCCTTGGAATTCTGGTACGGCATCGTGGTGTGCGTCCTCATCTGGTACTTCCTTGCCTTCACGCCCGCTGGCCGAAGGCTTCTCTTCGTTGGCCGCAACCGGGCCGTGGCGCGCCTGAGCGGGATCAGGGTGAGCAGGGTCCGGATGTTCTCTTTTCTTGCTGCCGGGCTGATCTCCGCTTTGTGCGGCATCATCTTCGCCGGCACGCTTGATGGAGCTGATCCGTCTTCGGGCCCGACATACCTCTTGCCTGCATTCGCGGCCGTTTTCCTCGGTGCCACGACCATAACGCCTGGCAGATTCAATCCCTGGGGCGCTTTCATCGCTGTGTATTTTCTCGGCACAGGGATATCCGGCCTGCAGCTCCTCGGGCTCGCAAGCTGGATCCAGCCCGTCTTCTATGGCGGCGCTCTCGTCATAGCTGTTGCGTTCTCTCAGGTGATGAGGGGACGGCAGGCTCTGCAAACCGGAGGGTGAAGCTACACTCATGACCAATAATCTGAACTCCCGGTCCTTTGACCTGGTCGTCAGCGGTGGGGACGTAGCGACCATCGAGGGTGTCCGTACTGCGGACATCGGGGTCCGTGACGGGCGGATCGTGGTCATTGCCGAGCACATTGACGCCTCATCCGCACATCAGGTTGTCAGCGCATCAGGCTGTCTCGTCTTGCCGGGGGCCATCGACGCTCATACGCACTTCGGCAATCAGGTCGGTGACCACGGGACCGCCGATGACTATGAGAGCGGGACCCTTGCCGCCGCCTTCGGTGGCATCACCACGGTGATCAACTACTGCATCCAGCAGCCGGGTGAGGCGCTCACCGCCGCCATCGAACGGGATCGCCGGGCCGCCGAGCCGGGCGCGATGGTCGACTTCGGCCTGCATGTGATCGTCACCGACCCCAGCCCACCCAGCTTCACAGACGACATGCGGGCTGCCGCCGAGGCAGGGTGCCCGAGCGTGAAGATCTTTACGGCTGTCGACGACTTCATGCTGAGTGACGCGGCTATCTTGCGGGTCCTTCGCGCGGCTCGTAGCACTGGTGTGGTCGTGAATCTCCATGCTGAGGATGGGGCGCTGGTGCACGATCTCACGCGGGAACTCATCGCTCAGGGGAAGACCGGCATCGCGTTCCTCCCGCACAGCCGGCCGCCCCTGGCGGAGGCGATCGCCGTCAAGAAGGTCGCCGCCTACGCAACCACGCTCGGCGTTCCCCTCTACATCGTCCACGTGTCGAGCCGCGCCGCGCTGCAGGCGATCGCGGAGGCTCGCGCGGCCGGCGCGGAGGTCTATGCGGAGACCCGCCCGGCATACCTCTTCCTCGATGACGGGATCTACAGCGCCGACGAGGAGCGAGGGCGCTTCGCGGCCTGCTGGCCGCCACTGCGGGACACCGAGGACCAGGGCGCCTTGTGGGACGGGCTGCGCAGCGGGCTTATCCAGACTTACGCCACAGACCACACCAGCTGGATGGCGGTGGAAAAACTCGACCCGGAGCTGACGTTCGCGGGAGTGCCGGGAGGCTTCGCCAACGTCGAGACGAGCATTGGCATGCTCTACAACGAAGGCGTGCGGCTTGGGCGCATCCCTATCGAACGCTTCGTGGCGGTTACGGCGAGCAATCCGGCCAAGGTCTTCGGGCTCTGGCCACGGAAGGGCACCATCGCTATCGGCAGCGATGCGGACCTCGTTCTCCTTGACCCCGAGGCCGAAGTCGTCATCAGCGCGGACAGTATGCACTCACGTTCTGATGTCGAACCATATGCCGGCTACCGGGCGGTTGGCTGGCCAGTTAGCACGATCGCCCGTGGGGAGATCGTCGTCGACCGGGGCAGGCTGCTCGGCCGCTCTGGCAGGGGTCATTTCCTGGTGCGCCAGTCCGCCGACTCACCACGGCGGACCACTATTGGGCAGTGAACGAACCGCGTTTTCAGCACGCCGCGCTTTCGGATGACCCCTCACGTCGGTGGCAACGAGCATTCAGGAGAGGCTTTGCACCAGCTCAGCAACATCCCCCGCAACATCCATTGGGGATATTTTGATCGAACGATTGAGCCTGCACTTACCGTAGAGTCCGGGGCCACCGTCCATCTTGAGGCGATCACCCACCATGCCGGCGACGCGCCGGACCTCCTGATGAATCAGCCGATCCGGCAATTGTTCGAGGAGGTCAGGGACCGTGGGCCCGGGCCTCACATTCTCACCGGGCCGATCGCGGTTGAGGAGGCACGGCCCGGTGACATGCTGGAGGTGGAGATCCAATCCTTGAGACCGCTTTTCGGGCACGGATCCAACCTTGCGGCGAACTGGGGTTATCTCTACCGTGACTTCGGCAAGGAACGCGTCACCATCTGGGCCATCGACCAAGCGGCGATGACGGCACGCGCTGAATTCGCATTCGACTGGACAACGACGCCGATGGTCTCCGCGCCGGGCACAATCGTGCCTCCAGGCTCCACCGAGCGCGTGCCGGTGGCTGGCCGGTTCGAGGTCCCACTGCGCCCGCACCTCGGCACCATGGGTGTGGCGCCTGCCGAGCCCGGCAGGCATAGCAGCGTTCCTCCCGGCGACTATGGCGGCAATATCGACAACTGGAGAGCCGGCCCCGGCACGAAGATGTACTACCCCATCCGGGTACCCGGTGCCCTGCTCTCGGTGGGCGATCCTCATCTCGCCCAGGGCGATGCCGAGTTGAGCGGTACAGCACTTGAAGCATCTCTCGACGTTGTGCTCCGCGTCCGCGTGCGCAAGGATCTCCACTTTCCAGCGCCGCTGCTGGAAACGCCCACACACTGGTACGTCCATGGCTTCGGGGACAACCTCGATGCTGCGATGGGCTCGGCCGCCCGCCGGACCCTGGACTTCCTCCAGGCAATGTGGGGCCTCAGTGCGGACCAGGCTTACTCTCTCACCAGCCTGGCAGTCGACTTCTCCGTGACCCAGGTCGTTGACCAGCGCCTAGGTGTTCACGCCGGAATAGCTAAGTCTCTGTTCGGTGATGAGAACGCACTCTGAACAACAAGTTGACCCGACCCTCGGCTGCGTCCAGAACCACGGGTGCGTTCCTGCCGATACAGCCCGAATGAGGGTACGGCTCATGGTGACTCGTGCACCATGCGTGTGGCCGCCGGACGCGGCTGCCGCGTGCTGATCACCGGCGACCATGAGCAGCTCGCCGCGGTCGAGGGCGGCGGCGCGATGATGATGCTCACCCGGCAGATGGGATACGCCCAGCTCGCCGAACCGGTCAGGTTCGCTCACGAGTGGGAACGCGACGCCAGCCTGCGGCTGCGTTCGGGGGACACGTCGGTGCTGGCGGTCTACCAGGAACAGGGCCGGCTCCGCGGCGCCGACAGCGAGCAGGTCATGGAACTGGCGGCCCGCGCCTGGCTCGCCGACCACCTGTCCGGCAAGGACACGCTGCTGATCGCCCGCACCACCTAGCCGCCGACCACAATCCCTCCATCGAGACCATGCTGGAGTTGTCCCGCAAGCTCGGACTCAAATGCGGATCGAGGTCGCGCCCGGGCCAGGTGTCTCGGTCAAGGTCACCAAGGCCAGAGCCGCCTGACACGGCACAGCCCAGCCACCGCCCGCCAGAGCGGCGCACCCAGCGGCCTGCTTCTGGCCGGATGGGACACCCGGCACCGTCAGCAAATGTGCGCCCCACTGACAGCCGTCCGCCCTGACAGGAACCTTCGACCGCGCCAAGCCGAGCAGGCCATCCTTGACCGAGCGCGGCGGTGAAGCAGAACACCCGCTGGCAGCCGTCGTTCCGCGGCTCCGCGGCGACTGCCGGGCAAGCCGCCAAGGCCGGGCCGGGATGCGCCCCGAAGTCAACCGGATCTGCCGAGATGAGCGTGCGGGCAAGATCAAGGAGGTCCGGGCGGCCAGATCAGCGCATCCTTTCTCGAGGCTACGTAAGTGGGAGTGACAACTTGATATGCAAGCGGGGACTCACCAGTTAGCTGTAAACCAGATCGGCTTGGGGGACGTCAAGATAGTGCTGGCTCGGCGACCACCCGGCGCCATGGCTCTTGGGCATTGTGGTCTATCGTCGCGAAGCACCGTGCTCTCCAGAGGAACCCATCGTGGAAACGGAAATTCTTGCCGGGCTCCTGGCTCTGGTGGCCAGCGGAGGCCTGCCCGCAGCAGCTGCTCGCTTCCTCCGGCGAAGACGCCTTACAGTACAGAGGATGAAGATCAGGTGGCGGGCACGCCACATGTCTCCGCAGAAGCGACTTTGGCGGAGGCTGCTGAGATCGCCCATGACGATCGTTCGGATGAGATCACGGCAGTGCAACACAATGAGGCTGTCGGGACTCTGCATGTCAAGCCGACGGTGCCTGATGTCACATTTCGTGTTTCACGTCAGCGGCGTTTCGATATCGCATTCGCTGATGCGATCTATGGAATTGCGATGATCCTGGGGATTGCCGCCAAGGCTGTGTGGGACTACGAAAATCAGTACCATAAAGTCGGCGTGGATTGGCTTCAAATCAACCTCGCGCTGCTCGTAGCCCCTATTGTATACATTGGGGTTAGCAGTACACTTCAATCGTCATCTCTGAGCGGGAAAGTCGGATTGCCTGGATTGGCTCTAGCTTTCCAGAATGGCTTCTTCTGGCAGACTGTATTTTCAACGCTGCAAGAGTCGAATGCCACTAAACTGGCATGAGTGAACGCACTGACGTTGCTTCCCCGGCCCGCCCCACACTCATCTCAAGCCGCTGCGGGCATGTCAGGCTATCCGGGCCAACGCCGCGGTTGAGGCGCGTCCTCAGGGCGGAAGCGAGGCATATCGCTCCTATGGTGATGCCTGCATCTCGGCCCTATCAAGCGTGGTGGTCAGTGAGTTACGATCCAGCCATCAACTTCCCCGTTGGACGCACTGGGCTTCGAGCCTGTGGAGGTTCCCGTTACCCCGGCAAATGACGGGCGTGCCAAGCGTCCCCGACGAGGATGCAGCAGTGACGGCCACACCCAATGCCATGTAGTTCGGCGTTGTCGGCTGGTTCCTGGGCGTCGCTGCCTGGTGGGGCAGTCATGCGGATGCTCTACGGTGAGTGACTGCGGCGGGGCGGGCGCGGCGGGATACCCGGATGTCGCTCGGGGTGTGCGGCCGGGTCTGCGGACCGGCGGGTGCGGCGGTCAGGGGATGCGGTCACGCTGCGTGCTGGCCGCAGATGCTGATCTCGGGTTCGGCTGTGAAGGTGGGGATGCGCGGCCCGCCAGGCGGGAAGGCCGCCCGGGTCTTGGTTTTCCGGTCGCGGTGCCGGCCGCGGTGGATGTCGGTGCGGCAGGGGGCCAGGCCGGTGTGGATCTTGTCGCGGCCGACCCTGATCGCGGAGGTGGGCAGGCTGGTGGTGGCTGTGCCGGAGCGGGTGGTGGTGATGAGCGCGCGGCGGGCGGCGGTGAACGATGTCTCCCGGGGGTGCACTGGCTGGCCGGCGCGCTTGCCCTTGCGTGCTGGGCTGGCGGTGGCCGCGGTGGCCCGGGCGGCCGCGCGGGCCAGTTCGGTTGCGGTGATCCAGGCGGGGTGCTCCTGGGCGATCAGGGCCGGGGATGCCGGGCGGAGCATCGTGCCGGTGGACGGCCCGGCGCTGCTGATCGCGGACTTGGCTTGCTTCAGGCAGGTTTCTGACCCGATCCACCGCCAGTGGCAGGCCGTGGCCAGGACCGGAGCCGGGTAGATGTCGTGGTCGTGCAGGTCGGTGATGAGGCAGAACAGTTCGGGGGCGTCGGTCCCGGCGATCGTGACCCAGTACTCGATCACCTGGACGGTGAGGGTGATGCCGCCGCCGGAGATCTCCGCCAGGTAGGAGCCGTCGGGTGCGGAGCCCCCAGCGGGCCGCAGCGGTATGTCGCTCTTCACGCGGATCAGCACATGGGTGCCGGTGCCGAGCATCCGCTGGATGCGGGGGACGCCGGGGAAGTTGCGGTCCATCACCCACAGGCGGTTGCCGGTGGATATGGCCGGGGGGGCGTCCCGGGGCTTTTTCAGCAGCCT
>DPMS01000944.1 GCA_003541285.1 Actinomycetota bacterium | reverse complement strand
CTTGAGCAGGAACCCGCTGGCGCCGGCCCGCAGTGCCTCGTACACGTACTCATCAAGGTCGAACGTGGTGAGCATGACCACCCGCGGGCTGCCCACCGCCTGGAGGCCGGTGATCAGCCGGGTCGCCTCCAGCCCGTCCATGCCGGGCATCCGGATGTCCATCAGCACCACGTCGGGCGTGCTGGCCCGGGCCTGTGCCACCGCTTCGGCACCGTTGCCAGCCTCCCCCACCACGGCGATCCCGTCGGCCGCCTCCAGGATCACGCAGAAACCGGCCCGGACCAGTTCCTGATCGTCCACGACGAGTACCCGGACGGCGCCGGGCCCGGTGACCTCGACGCCCGCTGGCGTGCTCACCGGGCCGGTGTCCACCGGGCCACTCATGGCGCGGGCAGCCGGGCGGTCACCGCGAACCCGGCACCGGTCGGGCCCAGTGTGAGCGAGCCGCCACAGGAAGCGACCCGCTCGGCGATGCCGGCGAGGCCGAACCCATCCGAAGACGGGCTACCGCGGCCGTTCCCGCCGCGGCCGTGGCTACCGCGGNNGCCGTTCCCGCCCGGGCCCGGCCCGTCGTCGGCCACGCACACGGTGACATATCCGGGTTCATAGGCCAGGCTCACCTCTGCCCGGGACGCGCGGGCGTGACGCAGGCTGTTGGTGAGCGCCTCCTGGATGATCCGGTAGGCGGTCAGGTCGGTGCCCGGGGTGAGCTGGGACGCCGTCCCGGTCACGGTCACCTCCACCGGCAGCCCGGCCTCGCGGACCTGGTTCAGCACCGTATCGAGCCCGGCCAGTGAGACCGACGGGGCGGTCTGCAGGTCCTCGGCCGGCCCGCGCAGGACACCGAGCAGGCGCCGCAGTTCGGTGAGGGCGGCCCGGGCGGTGGCACCGATCACATCCACCGAACGGGCGGCCTCGTCCGGGCGGCCGGGGAGCAGTGACCTGGCCGCCTCCGCCTGGACCGCCATCAGGCTCACGTGATGAGCGACCACGTCGTGCAGTTCGCGGGCGATCCTGGTCCGCTCGGCGGCTGCCGCGCGAGCGGTGCCGGCGTCCCGCTGTGCCTCGGCCTGCGCCGCCCGCGCCTCCGCATCCTGCAGGTAGGCGTGCCGGGTCCGGCTGAGCACGCCCGCCATGCCCGCGGTGACGAAGATGAGGGAGACCACGGTGAAGTCGTAGGGCTGGGTATGGCCGGGCAGGAGTTGCGATCTGACAATGCCGATCGCCAGCAGGACGGTAAGGATCCGCCGGGCCGCCGGCCGGCAGCGCTCGATCACGGTGAAGTAGGCGATCGCCTGCGCGAGTGGCAGCGGGGCAAAGCCCAGGCCGATCGAATCGTAGATGCTCCGCGGGAGGCCCGCCACCAGGAAGGCCGCGGCCGGCCACGACCGCCGCCAGGCCAGCGGCAGCGTCTCCAGCACGACCAGCGTGAGTGCCAGCCAGAACGGGTGCAGCTGGGACCGGTAGAAGACCAGCGTGGCCACGTTCACCAGGATCAGCGCCAGCGCGAGGATCAGGTCCTGGACCCATGCGGGCAGCGCGGCCACCGCGTCCGCCAACCTCTTCACCACCTGATGGTAAAGCGCGGCCGGGAACCGCGGATCAGCCCTGAGGCGGATCCCCCCGGGTCAGACCCGGGGGGGAACCGGGTCGCGCCCCGGGCTGGGTGCGGCCGGTGGGCGGAGCCAGGCACATCCGCCCGGCGCCCGATGTGAGAGCCCACGCCGCCCAGGCACGATTCGGGCATGCCTGATGACACCCGTACCGCCGCCCCCCCGCCCGGGTGCTGGCCACGGTCCAGCTCCAGGAGATCAACTACGACCTGGCCGAGACGATCGGGTGGCCCCGCCAGATTGCCCTGGCCGCCCGCGAGTACCACGCCCTGCCGTCGGCCAGCGGGCCGTCACCGCGCTCCTGGCCGGCAACTACGGCGAGGCCGCACCCGTGGGTCTCCCACGGCCGGCGGGCGTGAGACGATTCGTGATGCCGGTCGAAACAGAGAGTAAGTGCAGATGCTGGTTACGGGTCCCCCAGCGGCACCGCGAGAACGTCGCCGTCCCAGCCGGGCACGCACGGCCCGGGCCATCGCCGCGGGCCTGGCCGCGCTCCTCGCGTTCGGCATGGCGGGCTGCGCCGCCCCGGCCGCGGCCGCCGCGCCTATCCAGGCCAGCACCGCCTACGTGCCGATCCCGGAGGCGGGCACCACGGTCGCCTACGTGATCATCCGCAACAACGGCACCGCTGACCGTCTGGTGTCGGCACGCAGTAGCAATGGCGGGCAGGTGATCTTCGTTGCCCCGGTCAGCCCCGGGTCATCCGCCATGCGCACGGTGTCAGCGATTGCCGTGCCGGCGCACTCCACCCTGGCCATGGTCCCGGACGGGTACCACATGATGTTCACCGGCGTCCCGCCGGTACGCGCAGGCAAGGCCGTCACCCTGACGCTGGTCTTCGCACACGCCGGCCCGGTGTCGGTGGTGACGCAGGTCACCAACCCCGCCACCGGCGGCGCCACCTACTTCGTGAACTGAACACCCACCGGGCGCCCCTGACCGCCGGCCGGAGCGCCGGTACGGTGCAGACCATGTCCAGCTATCTCCAGCGCGGTACCGTGCTCACCGATCACACTTTCTCCGTGCCACTCGACCACGACCGCCCTGGCGGGGAGCAGATCGAGGTGTTCGCCCGGGAAGTGGTCGCGGCCGGCCGTGCCGCTGGCCGGCTGCCCTGGCTGGTGTTCCTGCAGGGCGGGCCCGGGTTCGGCGCCCCCCGCCCGCACGGCGCCGACAACTGGCTGGGCCGCGCGCTGGCTGACTACCGGGTGCTGCTGCTGGACCAGCGGGGCACCGGCCGGTCCACCCCGGCCAGCAGGCAGACCCTGGCCCGCTTCGGCACCGCCGCTGAGCAGGCAAGCTATCTCGCGCACTTCCGGGCCGATGCGATTGTCCGGGACGCGGAACTGATCAGGGAGGCGCTCACCGGCGGCGAGCCGTGGACCGTTCTCGGCCAGAGCTACGGTGGCTTCTGCACCGTGACGTACCTGTCGCTGGCACCTGGGGGCATCCGGGAGGCCTTCATCACCGGTGGCCTGCCCGGGCTTGACGCCACCGCCGACGACGTCTACCGGCTCACCTACGGCAAGGTCGCCGCGAAGAACAGTGAGCACTACCAGCGCTACCCCGCGGATGTGGAGCGGGCCAGGCAGGTGGCCCGTCATCTGCGGGACAACGAGGTGATCCTGCCCGGCGGCGCGCCGCTGACCGTCGAGTCCTTCCAGACCCTCGGGCGCATGCTCGGCGCCAGCACCGGCAGCGACGGCCTGCACTACCTGATCGAGGACCCGTTCGCGGCCGGCGGGCTGTCCGACGCGTTCCTGCACGCTGTGCAGCCCCACCTCAGCTTCGCCACGGCGCCGCTGTACGCGGTGCTGCACGAGCCCAGTTATGCGCAGCGCGCCGCCACCGGCTGGTCGGCGCGGCGGGTCCGGGCCGAGTTCGCCGGGTTCGACCCGGCACCGGCCCTGGACGGCGACGCCCCGCTGCTGTTCACGGGCGAAATGATCTACCCGTGGATGTTCGACATCGACCCGGCGCTGCGGCCACTGCGGGACGCCGCCGGCCTGCTGGCGGAACGCGATGACTGGCCCGCGCTCTACGACGCCGGCCGGCTCGCCAGCAACGAGGTGCCGGCTGCCGCCGCGGTGTACTTCAATGACATGTATGTGCCCGCGGAACTCTCGGTGCCGACCAGCCGCGCGATCCGGGGCCTGCGAGCCTGGGTGACCAGTGAGTACGAGCACGACGGGCTGCGCGCCAGCAACGGCACCGTGCTGGGCCGCCTCATCGCCCTGGCCCGCGGCGCCGCCTGAGCGGTGAGCCGGCCCGTGTTGCGCAGGTCACATCAGCCTGGCAAATGTGAGACGGGTCATAGAACCTGAGGCTACCCGGCCGGGATTCACGGACCAGCTGTTAGATAATAGCTTTTCGAATAAATATTCGAAAAGCTGCCAGCAATGTGATACCAGCCACATTGCTTGATACCCAGTTTCGGGCACAACAAAACCTCCAAATTTGTCATGGTGATATTCCGATAGCACCTGGCGTGTGTGATGGTTGCCCCCGAGTAACGCGCCGCCCTGACCCGCGTCACATCCCGCGCACCTCTGCCCTGGCCTGGCGATCGCCGCGGCCGGCAGTCCCCCCAGGTGGAAGCGAGCACGTGAGCCGCGTGCCAACCGAAGGTTCGTTTTGCTCTCCCGTAATACCAGTAACCCCCTTGTCAGGAATCTTCACCGCAGGCCCACCCGGCTGACCTTCGGGGTAGCCGCCGCGACTGTCGCGGTCTCGGCCGCCCTCATGGCAGGCCTCGCCGGTGGCGGGCAGGGACACGGCCCTGCTCCGGCTGCCGCCAGCCTGGCGCGGGTGACCGTGAACGCGGCCGGGCGCCTGGCCCACACCGGTGCGGCCCACGCAGGCACCACCCACACGCGCGCTGCCCAGACGGCGGGGAACGGGCTGGCTGCCCCGTCGGCGCCCGCGGTGCGCCGGCCCGGCGCCGGCAAGGCCGTGCACCACACCCCCTGGCACCCGGTCCTCGGCCTCGACTCCATGCAGGGCGTGGGGCCGTCGGCGCTGACCCACACCGGTGTCCACTTCGAGGCGAGATACATCGCGCCCGGTAACCCCAAGTCGCTCACCCGCGGCGAACTGGCCACTCTGCAGCGGTACGGCACCCGGGTGGTCGCCATCTGGGAGCAGGGCGCGATGGACATGCTCGGCGGGTACCAGGCCGGGCGATCGGCCGCGCAACAGGCACAGCAGGGCCTCAACAGCCTGGGCATCCCCCACGCCGCGATGTACTTCTGCGCCGACTTCGACGCCAGCGCCGCGCAGCAGGGCGCGATCAACGGCTACCTGCGCGGGGCTGCGTCCGTCGTGGGCCTGCATCGCACCGGGCTGTACGGCGGCTACTGGGCCATCAAGCGCGCCTTTGACGCCCACCTCATCCAGTACGGGTGGCAGACCTACGCGTGGAGCGGAGGCCGGTGGGATCCCCGCGCCGCGCTGCGCCAGTACAGCGTGAACCAGTACCGCGGCGGGGTGCCGGTCGACCTCAACCTGGCTGTCCACCGGAATTACGGAGCGATCTACCCGGCCGTTCACCACGCACAGCCGCAGCATGCGCATCCCGGCCAGCTACAGTCCCCGGCCCAGTCCGGGCTGGTTCAGGCCAGCGGCGGCCAGGCCAGCTCCGGCCCAACCAGCCCCAGCCCAACCGGCAGCGGCCTGACCGGC
>DPMS01000630.1 GCA_003541285.1 Actinomycetota bacterium | reverse complement strand
GATGACCGAGGTGTTGATGGACCGGACCAGGGTCTGGTTGAGCGCCTGGTTGGCCGCCTGGCTGTAGGTGGCACGGCCCGAGGCGAGCAGCCCGGCGGTATTCTCCCGGACCTTGTCGAACACGACAACGGTGTCGTAGAGCGAGTACCCGAGGATGGTCAGCAAGCCGATCACCGACGCCGGGCTGACCTGGAAGCGTAGCAGGGCGTACACGCCGACGGTGATGATGATGTCGTGCATGAGCGCGACCAGCGCGGCAGCCGCCATCTTCCACTCGAACATGATCGAGAGGTAGAAGACGATCACGATCAGGAACGCGATGAGGGCTTCCAGCGCCTTCAGCGAGATCTGGCTGCCCCAGCTCTGGCCGACGAAGGTGGTGCTGATCTGGCTCTGGGTGACGTGGAACGCACGTGCGATCGCGTCCGACACGCCGGTCTGCTGCGCCGCGCTCAGCGGGTGCGTCTGCACGTTCCAGTCGGACTTGCCGTTCGCGATGTCGGTGACCTGCTGGATGATGGCGTCGCTGCCGCCGCCGGCCGCGCTCACCGTCCTGCGCACCTGAGAGATGGATTCCGTGCCGGTGGGGAACTTGAACAGCGAGCCGCCCTTGAAGTCCACGCTGAAGTTCAGCCCGAACACGAGCAGCCCCACCGCGCTGATGGCCAGGATCGCGCCGGAGATCGAGTACCAGAGCCGCCTGCGGCCCACGAAGTCGACCGAGACCTCGCCCCGGTAGAGCCTGCCGCCGATGCCACCGAGCGCCGACATCATGACTCCTTCGCGGGGGTGGGCCGGCCCGGGACGCGGGGCCTGGCGGGCGAACCCCGCCAGGGTGCGCGAGCGCCGAGCCGGGCCGGGTCCAGACCGGACAGCCGGTGCCCCTGCCCGAAGAACCTGGTCCTCGCCAGCAGGGTGATCATCGGCTTGGTGAAGGTGAACACCACCACTACGTCGATGACCGTGGTCAGGCCCAGCGTGAACGCGAAGCCCCGGACGCTGCCGATCGCGAAGTAGTACAGCAGCGCGGCGGCGAAGAAGGACACCGTGTCGGACACCAGGATCGTCCGCCGGGCCCGGGCCCAGCCACGCTCCACCGCCGCCCGTAGCGAGCGGCCTTCCCGCACCTCGTCCCGCAGCCGTTCGAAGAAGACCACGAACGAGTCGGCGGTGATACCGATGGCCACGATCAGGCCGGCGATACCGGCCAGCGACAGCGCGAAGCCCTGGTACTTGCCGAGCAGGATCACCGATTCATAGACCAGCAGCCCGGCGATGATCAGGCTGGACGCCGCGACCACCGCCAGCCCCCGGTAGTAGAGGAGCAGGTAGATCACGACCAGCAGCAGGCCGAGCCCGGCCGCGATCAGCCCGGCGGTGAGCTGGTCGTGGCCCAGCTGTGGCGAGACCGACTGGACCGACTGCTGGTGGAAGCTGAGCGGCAGCTTGCCGTAGGACAGCTGGTTCGCCAGGTTCTGCGCTTGAGTCTGGGTGAAACTGCCGCTGATCTGGGACTGGCCGCCAACGGTCGGGGACTGGATATACGGCGCGGACACCACTATCCCGTCCAGCACCACGCCCAGCAGGTCCGGCGGCGCGGGACTCTGGTGGTACGTGTCGTACATCTGGGTGGTGAGATCGCCGAACGCCTTCGTGCCGGCGCCGTTGAAACTGATGTTGACCAGCCAGTCGCTGCCGTTCGGGTTGACGGTGGCGCTGGCCGCGGTGATCATGGTGCCGGCCACCTTCACCTTGTCCAGCGCGTACTTGTTGCCGGCCGCGTCGCAGGCCACGATCTGGGTATTGGGGTTGTCGTACTGGCCGCTGCCGTAGCCGATCGCCTTCTGCCAGTCCTTGTTCGCGCAGTTGAGCTTGTTGAACAGCGCCTTCACCGGCGCACTGACCAGCGCCGGGTTGCCTGATGCCTGCTGCCAGGTGGACAGCCTGGGCGTCGCTGACGATGGCGAGGCGCTGGCCGGCGCGGACGGGCTGGCCGGCGCAGATGGGCTGGCGGATGCGGTGGCGCTGGCGGCGGGCAGGGCGCGGGCGCGGGTGGCCATCTGCTGCACCTGGCCGGTTCCGGACGCGCCTGGCAGCCCGGCGGCGTGCGCGGAGGAACTGGCCGAGGCGGACGGAGCCGGGCTGCTGCTGGCCGGCGCGCTGGGCGTGACCGGCACCGGCGTGCTCGGGGTGGGCGCAGGAGTGGGGACGGAGGTGTTCGGCGCCTCCAGCAGCACCTGGCGGAACATCAGTTCGGCGGTCCGGCTGACCAGGCTGACCACCTTCTGCGCGCTCTGGCCGGGCACCGAGACGTTGATGACGTCGCTGCCCTGCTGGACGACCTGTGCCTCGGTGAAGCCGGCCCCGTTCACCCGGTTGTCCATGATCTGGATGGCCTGCTGCATCTGGGCCGAGGTCGGCGTGCCGCCGCCCGGCTTGACCGCCTGCAGCGAGACCGTGGTGCCGCTGGTGAGGTCAAGGCCGAGGTGGACCTTGAAATCCCTGGACCAGTTCCCCGGGCTCGTCAGGTTGCTGCCCACGATCGCCAGGAACAGCACCACGACGAGCGCCGCCAGCACGGCAAGCACCCGGCCCGGCCGGGGGGCATTACTGCTTGGGGGAGCCACTTCTCGCCCGTCCTTCGATTCTCATGTCGGTGGGACCCGCGGCCGGCGGCGCCCAGGCGGCTACTCGGCCGCCGCCCCGCTTTCCTTGGCGCCCGCCGCGCCGGTCTCGGTCGCCGGGCCGGACCCGTTCACTGACTGGTCCGTGACCCCTGCCACGCCGGCTTCACCCGCCGCACCGGACTCGCCCATGGCGTCCGCGTCGGTCCCGGACGGGATCACTTCCATGATCGCCCGCCGCATGTAGCGGACGTTGACGCCGGGGGCGACTTCCAGCACCACATCGCCGTCGTCGATCGAGACGACCGTCGCGTACATGCCCGCGGTCGTGCGGACCTGCTGGCCGGGCACGATGGCGTTCTGCGCCTGCTGGATCTGGCGCTGCCGGTTCCGCTGCGGCCGGAACATCGTGAAGTACATCAGGCCGATGAATGCGATGATCCCGACGAGCAGGAGAAGATTGCCGCCACCAGCCGCCGGTTTCGCTGCCGCGAGAATTTCCACGTTCCCCATCTCGGGGGCTTCCTTCCAGTCGATGTGCTGCGCCGGCTCACGCGACCCTGACCGCCGGCGGCCGGGCCCCGGCGCGCGCAGTCAGGTGGCTGTCACTGGCCAACTGCCGAAGTGTAGCGGCGCGCGGTCGGCGCACCAACAGGCTATGGCTTCCCGCGACTGATCGTGACATCCTCGCGACCAAACCGGCGCCACGGGTGCTCCCGCACGCTACCCGAACAGGGTGCTCGGCCCGCCGATACCGGGGAGGCCCGGGGCCGGCGGCATACCGGGGGCAGGGGGCAATGCGGGCGGGGTGAGCCCCAGATGCTCCCAGGCCGCCGGGGTGGCGACCCGTCCCCGCGGCGTCCTGGCCATCAGGCCCGCGCGGACGAGGAACGGCTCAGCCACCACCTCGACCGTCTCCGCTTCCTCCGCCACCGCCACCGCCAGGGTGGACAGCCCGACCGGGCCCCCGCCGAACCTGCTGACCAGCGCCGCGAGCACGGCCCGGTCGAGACGGTCCAGGCCCTGCTCATCCACCTCGTACAGGTCCAGCGCGGCACGCGCGATCCCGACGGTGACCACCCCGTCACCGCGGACCTCGGCGTAGTCACGGACGCGGCGGAGCAGGCGGTTGGCGATCCTGGGAGTGCCACGGGACCGGCCGGCGATCTCCTGTGCGCCGTCGTCGCCCAGCGTCACCCCGAGCAGCGCGGCTGACCTGCGGACGATGATCTCCAGTTCGGCGGCCTCATAGAAGTCCAGGTGCGCCGTGAAGCCGAACCTGTCCCGCAGCGG
>DPMS01000438.1 GCA_003541285.1 Actinomycetota bacterium | reverse complement strand
GGTGAGACCCTCGGCATCGTCGGCGAGACCGGATCGGGCAAGTCGACCCTCGCCAGATCGCTGCTGCAGGCGCCGCGGCCGAAGTCGGGCGCCGTCGTCTTCCAGGGGACCGACCTGGTGACGCTGAGGGGCCGCCGCCTCCTCGATGCAAGACGTCATATGCAGATGGTCTTCCAGGACCCGTTCGGGTCGCTCGACCCGAAATGGCGGGTCGAGGACCTCGTCGAGGAACCCCTGATCGCCTACCGGGTCGGCGACCGTGCGGCCCGCCGGCGCCGGGTGGGCGAGGTGCTGGACCTGGTCGGCCTCGACCCGGCCAGGTACGCCCGGCGCCGCCCGCGTGAACTGTCCGGCGGCCAGTGCCAGCGGGTCGCCATCGCCCGCGCGGTGGCGCTGTCACCGGCGCTCATCGTCTGCGACGAAGCCGTGTCCTCCCTCGACGTGCTCATCCAGGCGCAGGTGCTCAACCTGTTCGAACAGTTGCGTGATGAACTCAGCCTGTCCTACTTGTTCATCGCGCACGACCTGGCTCTGGTCAAGCAGGTGAGCGACCGGGTCGCCGTCATGTACCTGGGCAAGATGTGCGAGGCCGGGCCAGCCGAGACGATCTACCGGCAGCCGCTGCACCCGTACACGCTCGCGCTGCTGGAGTCCATCCCCAGCCCGGATCCGGAGGCGCCGCGGGCGCCGGTGTCCACCGCGATCCAGGGGGAGCCGCCTTCCCCGATTCACCCGCCGAGCGGCTGCCGGTTCCGCACCCGCTGCCCGCGAGCGCAGGAACTGTGCGCGGCGCAGGAACCGCAGATGCGCATGCTCGGGGAGCAGCACTCGGTGGCGTGCCACTTCCCGCTGGAGGCGGCCGCTGACCGGCCGGCGGCTGCCGCGTCCGCGGCCACCCCCGGGCCGCAACTCCGCCAGCAGTCCATCGAAGGGAGATGACATGCGGCTGCGGGTGCTCCTGGAACCGCGGTACGGCGCCACCTACCAGCAGATCCTCGCCATGGCGCAGGCGGCAGAGGAGACCGGGTTCGACGGCTTCTTCCGGGGCGACCACTACCTGGGCATCGACTCCACGGACGCCAGCTACGCCCCGACCGACTCCTGGACCACCCTGGCCGGGCTCGCGGTCCAGACCGGGCGCATCCGGCTCGGCACGCTGGTGACCGCATCGACCTTCCGCCCGCCGGGCATGCTGGCCGTGATCGTCGCCACCGTGCACGCGATGAGCGGGGGCCGGGCTGAGCTTGGCATCGGCGCGGCCTGGTACGAGCGGGAGCACCAGTCCTTCGGCATCCCGTTCCCACCCATCAAAGAGCGTTTCGACCGGCTCGAGGAACAGCTGTCCATCGTCACCGGCATCTGGGGAACGCCGCCCGGCAAGAGCTTCAGCTTCCACGGCAAGCATTACCAGATCGAGGACTGCGTGAACTTCCCCGCGCTGGGCCCGGGCGAGCCGGGCACGCCCGCCGGCGGGGACCGCCCCCGGCTCATCCTCGGCGTGACCGGGCCGAAGCGTGGTCCCACACTGGCCGCCCGGTTCGCTGACGAGTTCAACTGCGGCCTGGCAGAAGGCATGGCGGAACGGGTGGCCAACTTCCGCCGCATCTGCGAGGAAACCGGGCGTGACCCGGCGACGGTCCAGGTGTCCACCGCCCTCCCGGTTTCCTGCGGCGCGACCACGGCGCAGGCGCAGCGGCGNNGCCGGTGCGCTCGGCGAGGCGGGCGCCAGGCTGCTGCGGCTGGGGGTGATCGGCACACCCGCGGAGGTGCTCGGGCGGGTCGGGGAGCTGAAGGCGGCCGGCGCGGACACGCTGTACTTCCACGTCTACGACACCGACCCCGACCACATCCGGCTGCTGGGTAGCGAGGTGCTCCCGCAGGTGAGCTGACCCGTTCCATTTCGGCCGAACTGCTATCTTCTCCACCACGCGCGTGAGCATGACTGTCACATTTTCCCCGGTGCCGACCTCAGCTCGCGCTGGTGGGCTCCTTTGTGGCCGGACCCAGGATGGCGCCACGCGGGTTTGGGGGAACGGGGCATTGCCGGACCGGCCAGATGCTGCGAGTCTCCGCATAAGCCGTGTGTGATGGCTCCTGACCAGGGCTATTAGCAGGCAGCGCAGGTGCCTCGCGTGACTCTCCAGCCACGCGTGTCGCCACTGGGAGGAGTGAGCAGCGCAGATGCTGGCAGTGGTGACCCAGTCTCCGGGCGTGATGGTTGTCGATGAAGTGCCGGAACCGGGACCGCCCGGACCGCAGGATGTCATCATTCGGCCGGAGGTTGTCGGCATCTGCGGGTCGGACATTCACGTGTATTCCGGCGACATCGGAGCGCTGTCCGGCGCCAGCAATTTCTTTCCGAGGGTCCAGGGTCACGAGTTCTCCGCCGTCGTCGAGCAGACCGGCAAGGACTGCCCGGGCGGCGTGAAAGCCGGCGACCGGGTCGCCGTCTGGCCACTGCACGGATGTGGACGCTGCTATCCCTGCCGGGTCGGGCGGGCCAACGCGTGCGTGGCGCTGGAACTGGTGGGAATCCACACCGACGGGGGGCTCCAGCAGTTGCTGTCGGTCCCCGCCTCCCAGGTGTTTACCGCCGGCGACCTGGACGCTGAGTCTGCCGCCTTTGTCGAGCCGATGTCGATCGCCGTGCATGCCCTGGACCGGGCCGATATCCGGGCCGGCCAGCAAGCGGTCATCCTCGGCGCGGGCCCCATCGGGCTGGCCACCCTGATGGCGGCCACAGCCGCCGGGGCCCGGGTGATGACCACCGACCCGGTCGCCGCCCGGCGCGACCTCGCGGTCGCGGTGGGAGCCGAAAACGTCGCCTGGGGGAGCGACGATGAACTGCTCGACGAGGTTCGCAAGTGGACCCGCCGGAAGGGGCCACCTAGGGTGATCGACACCACCGGCGATCCCGCCGCGCTGGCGCTGGCGACCGCCATGGTGTGCTCAGCAGGCCGGGTCGTGGTGGTGGGGATGTCGGCGGTGGCCGCTCCCCTGCGCTCGGGCGTGTTCCCCGAGAAGGAGATCGACGTCGTCGGATCCAGCTGCCAGACAGCGGGGGATTTCCGCACCGCGGTCCGGCTGGTGCGAAGCCACCGCGAAGCCATCGCGACGCTGTTCTCGCACCGTTTCCCCCTCACCCAGGCGCGGGCGGCGATCGAGTGCGTGGCCAGTTCCCAGCCTGACGTCGTCAAGGTGCTCATAACTCTCGGCAGCTGAGTGTGATCTGGAGGTACGTACATGAGTGAGACCAGCTATGACCGCGTGGTGCGCGAGTACCAGCGCCCCGACCTGTTCATCCCGGGCGACGAGGAGGCATCTCCCTGGGTCCCGTTCGGGGATGACGCATTCATCCGCCATCTGGCCTTCGACGTGCGCACCAACTCGATGACCAACGTGCTCTGGGTGAAGGCGGGGGGAATGCTTGGCCGGCACCGGCACCGCGGCCCCGTCTCCGGCTTCGTCCTTGAGGGCAGCTGGCGCTACCTGGAGTACGACTGGGTCGCCCGGCCGGGTGGCTACGTGCACGAGAGCCCCGGCGTCATCCACACCCTCATGTGCGACGACCCCAACGGCATGAAGACCGTGTTCTGGCTCAACGGGTCGCTGGAGTTCTACGACGACGGCAACAATCTCACCGACACGTTCGACGTCTTCTGGTTCATCGACCATTACCTGAGCTACTGCAAGGAGCACGGGCTCCCGGTCAACAACGCGCTGTTCATCTGACGCCGGGCCTGGCCGGCCTGCCTGGAGCGCCGGCCAGGCCATTTTCCCCGGGCGATCCTGGCTCTGGTTGCCGTGGACCAGGTGATGCACCACGGCCACATCGCCGCCCAGTACCTGAACACGGCGGGTGAGCTGGCCAGGGTGCATTTCGGCCTGCCGGACACCTTGTTCTAGGGACACCGTTCTTATGGGAGAGCGCATGCCACACCGCACCGTGCCGCCGTTCCGGGCCGACCACGTCGGCAGCCTGCTCCGCCCGCCCGAGCTGCTCCTGGCTCGTGACGAGCACGCGGCGGGCCGGATAACCGATCAGCAGCTCCGGGAGATGGAGGACAGCGCGATAGCCGACGTCGTCCGCCTGCAGGAAGAGGCCGGCCTTCAGTCCGCCACCGACGGCGAGTACCGGCGTGCGATGTGGCACACGGACTTCGTCAACCGCCTCGGCGGCATCCGCGAGGGCGGCGTCGCGGGCATCGTGACCGGCCACAAAGCGGATGGCCAGGAGGTCACGTATGAGGGCCACGCGACCGAGGTGACCGGCAAGGTCCACCTCACCGAGACGATCTTCGGCGACCATTTCAGCTTCCTCGCCTCAGCCGTGACGACCGCGACCCCCAAGCTCACCATCCCCTCGCCTAGCATGGTGACTTTCCGTGCCGACCTGTCGGCCAGCGGCTACTCCGATCCTGAGCAGTTCCGCACCGACGTGGCCGCCGCCTACGCCGAGGAGATACGCCGGCTGGCCGCCCTGGGGTGCAGCTATCTCCAGCTCGACGACACCGTGTTCGCGTTCCTCAACGACCCTCGCTGGCGGCAGAACGCGGGCGCCCTGGGCATGGATCCCGCCCATCAGCACGAGATCAACGTCCGTGTGGTCAACCAGGCCCTGGCGGGCCGCCCGGACGGGCTTACCGTCACCGTTCACATGTGCCGCGGCAACTACCGCTCCGCCTGGTTCACCTCCGGCGGGTACGACTACGTGGCCGGGGCGGTGTTCGGCGGGCTCGCGGTGGACGGGTTCTTCCTCGAATACGACGACGAGCGGTCCGGCAGCTTTGAGCCGCTGCGTTTCGTCCCCGACGACAAGCTGGTCGTGCTCGGGCTCATCACCACCAAGACCCCCGCGCTGGAGTCCAAGGACGACCTCAAGCGACGGGTCGGCGAAGCCACCCGGTACGTGCCGCTGGAACGGCTCTGCCTGTCACCGCAGTGCGGATTCGCCTCAACCGTGGAGGGGAACGCGCTCACCCGCGACCAGATGCGGGCCAAGCTGGAACTGGCTGTGCAGACCGCCACGGAGATCTGGGGATAGCACCGTCGAGCCCAGGACCCGGCCTGGTCTGCGCTCCACCCCGGTTTCCCCAGGCTGGCCGCTGCGATGAGCCTGCGCTCCCTCACCTCTGGCAGGTGCGCGTCGACATGCGCGACCCCGGAGCCGATGTGCACGCCTGGCGCTGGCATCCATCGCCGTACTGCGGCCTGCCAAAGAACACCGAACCCCGGGCGATTGAGCTTCTGCCTGGTGGACGGACGGGGGCGCTGCGGCTCTCAGGCAAGATCTGGCCGCCGGTCATCCGGCCGAACGCGCCGCGCTGCGAGCGTCCCCGCCGAGACCGGCAACGACCTGTATCTGCATCGACCCGAGCATGCGCTGCATGCCAGCACCCACGTGGTGGACTGCGATCGCCTGGACCCGGTTCTCACGCAGGAACCGCGCCACCCGGGCATGATGGGCACCCTCGGTCCCCTGGTCGTGCAGCGTCCCCCAGGCAACGGTGAACTCCTGCCAGTCGTGGATCTCGCCATCGGTCACGTCGGCCACCGCGACCCGGTCGGCCCGCCCCCAGCGCGGCTCGACCAGGCCATCGGTGGTGATCGGCACACACACCCTCATGTCGAAGTCCTCCTCATCGGAACTGGGCCGTGCCAGACACCGTCGGCGCTGCCCTCATTCTGATCGAACCAGCTACGGCAACCTGCCCATGGAGCCAGGCCCCCGATAACTCAGTTCCGGGGATGTCCGGGCGTTCCGGGCGAAGCCGTCCCGTCCCAGGACAGGCTGGCTCAATCGGGCGAGGCTACCGGGCGCAACGGCGGGCCCAGCAAGGTGGAACGAACCCATTATCNNCCGCCGCCTCGCCCGCCGCCGGCTCGGTGAGCGCGGCCTGCTCCGCGGCAGCGGTCCCGTTGCTGCCGCGGAGCAGGTACGCCGACCGGAGCAGTTCGGGCTTGCCGCGTAGCTCCCCGGCCAGGCCGGAGAACCGCAGCCGGCCGCCTTCCATGACATAGGCGTGGTTGGCCAGCCCGAGCGCGACCGTCGCGAACTGCTCGATCAGCAGCACCCCGATCCCCGACTCGGCGACCGAACGGATCCTGGGGATCAGCCGGTTGATCACCACCGGCGCCAGCCCCAGCGAGAGCTCGTCGATCAGGATGAAGCGCGGCTGGGAGACCATGGCCTGGGCCAGCACGACCATCTGCTGCTCACCGCCGGAAAGCGTCCGGGCCCGGGCCGAGAGCCGCCGCTCAAGCTCGGGGAACAGCTCCAGCGCCCGCGCCCGCCCGGCCCGGGCCTGCTCGCGGGACAAGGAGTAGGTGGCCACGCTGATGTTGTCCTCGACGGTCAGATCCGGCAGCAGCCTGCGGCCCTCCGGGACGATCGCAATCCCGGCCCGGCGGATCCGCTCCGGCCGGCGGCCCGCGAAGTCCTGGCCATCCAGCAGAACGGATCCGGCGGCGGGCCGCAGCACGCCACCGACGGCCAGCACCAGGCTCGACTTCCCGGCGCCGTTCGGCCCGAGCAGTGCGGTCACCTCACCGGGCGGTATGCCGATCGAAACGTCGCGGACCACGGCGCGCCCGCCGCGCTCCACCGTGAGGCCGGCCAGGCCGAGCACGCCGTCCCGCCGCTCCGGGGAAGTCTGGGGGTCGTGCGCCATCGCCTGCGGTGCCTCGCTCATATGACCTCCGCGGTCCCCAGGTAGGCGCGGATCACGTGCTCGTCCCGCAGCACCTCAGCGGTGGGGCCGGACGCGATCAGCTTGCCGAAGTCGAGCACGGCGGTGGTCTCGCAGCAGGCGGACACCAGGCTCATGTCATGGTCGACCAGGATCGTCAGCGCGCCGGTGTGCTCGGGGATCTTGCGGATCACCGCGCTCAGGTGCGCGGTCTCCTCGTCGGGCAGCCCGGCGGCTGGCTCGTCCAGCAG
The DNA here is from genome assembly GCA_003541285.1 of Actinomycetota bacterium. Classification (GTDB taxonomy): domain Bacteria; phylum Actinomycetota; class Actinomycetes; order Streptosporangiales; family Streptosporangiaceae; genus UBA9676. The sequence goes on along the minus strand of DPMS01000438.1, from coordinate 4,295 downwards.
CACCAGCTTCGGCCGCCCGACGACGGCGCGGGCGACCTCGAGCAGGCGGCGCTGGCCGGCCGACAGCGCCTGCACCCTGGCCGACGGATCGGCCCCGAGCCCGACGAACGAGATCGCGTCGAGCACGTCCTGGCGCCGGGAGGCGCCGCCCAGCTTGCCGTGCTCGTGGACCATCGCGACGTTATCGAACACCGACAGTTCCTCGATGGCCTGCTCGGTCTGGAACGTCCGTCGCACACCCCAGCGCGCCCGCCGGTAGTGGACCATCGCCAGCAGGTCTTCCCCGAACGCCCGCACGCTGCCGCCGGCGGGCCGGACGAAGCCGCTCAGGACGTTGAAGAAGGTCGTCTTCCCGGCGCCGTTGGGCCCGATCAGGCCGCAGGTTCCCGGCTCGAAAATGACGCTCATGCCGTCCAGTGAGGTGACGCCGCCGAAGCGGACAGTCAGGTCAGTAACCTCGATCATCGCGGGCCGTCCCCGGACGGCGCGGCCGATGCGGCGGGCGCAGGCCGGCGGACCAGGCCGAACAGCAGACGGCCCAGCCGCGAAAGATCCTTCGGGACCTGATCCGCCAGGCCGCGCGGAGCGGTGGTCAGCACCTGCAGGACGCCGAGCCCGAACAGGATGGTCAGCCAGTCGGCCGACACCCCCCAGTTGTTGAGCAGGGCCGGCAGCAACTGCAGCAGTAGCGCGGCCACGATCGCGCCCCACAGGCTGAAAGCCCCGCCCATCAGCACCACGGCCAGCAGGATGATGGAGTCCTGGGTCGGGAAGTTGATCGAGTACAGGTAGTGGACGGCACCTGCCAGCACGCCACCGGCCACCCCGGTGACGAACGACGCCAGCGCGAACGCCCACAGCTTGTAGAGCGTGGTATTGATCCCCGCGGCCAGCGCCGCCGGCTCGCTCTGGCGGATCGCCGCCCACGCCCGGCCGGGCCTGGTCCGGATGTGCGCGAGCACGAGCAGGAACATCAGCGCGGCGACGATCACGCAGTAGCGGAAGTAGGCGGGGTCGCCCGCCGCGATGCCGGGACGGCGGATCGCCGGGATGTGGACGGTGCTGCCGTTGTAGCCGAGGAAGCCGTGGCCGCCGTTGGGGAAATTCGTGGTGGCGAGCACGACTGTGATGCCGCCCGCCATCATCAGGGTGATCAGCGCCAGGTACAGCCCGCGCATCCGCAGCGCCGGGAGCCCGATCAGCGTCCCCAGCACCATCGTGATCAAGCCCGCTTCCAGCAGCACCAGGGGGTAGGGCTGGGTGGTGGCGAACAGCAGCCTGGCGGCCACCCAGGCACCGATCGCCAGTACCGCGGCCTGGCCGAGCGAGACCAGTCCCACCCGGCCGACCAGTACTCCGAGCCCCAGTGCGACCACGGAGTAGATCGCCACCTGGGTCATCGCGTCGACGAAGTACAGGCTCAGCAACTGCGGCAACGCGAACAGCACGAACAGGAAGAGCACGGTGTTCACGCCGGCGCGTACCAGCGTCCGTCCGGAAGGCCTGCCCGGTGGCGAGCGCCGCCGCAGCGCGGCAGCGCGGCTCGCGGTGTCTGTGTCCAGCACTAGAGCTCCTCGCGAGAGGCCAGTATCACCTGGTGGCGCGAGAGCACCAGCAGCGCGGCGGCGGCGAGCACGAACGGGGTCATGTCACGGTAGTTGGACAAGGCCTGGATCGGCGTCAGCAGGTCATGGATGAGGCCGATCGCGATCGCCGCCACGAACGTCAACGTGATCGACCGCAACTGGGCGATCAATGCCGCCGCCAGCGACGAGATCACCAGGAACGTCAGGGTCGTCGCGTCGAGGGCTACCAGGTCGGCGAGCAGCAGTCCGGCGATGCCGGCGATCACGCCGCAGCCGAGCCAGGCCGCCGCCTCCACCCGCCGGATCGGCACCCCGAGCGTGGCGGTGATCTCCCGGTCGTTGGCCATCGCCCGCATCGCCGTGCCCAGCTTGGTGTAGTGCAGGAACAGCCCTGTCACCACGACGAGGACGATGCCGGCGGCCAGCCCGATCACCTGTGTCCAGGTCACCTGGATCTCGCCGACGGTGAACCCGCCATTATCGGTTGGCAGCGTGATCGCGCGGGATTGCCCGCCGCTGGCCGTCCACAGCAGGTCCATCAACCCGAATAGCACGAGCGTCAGCCCCAGCGTGGCCACCGCCTTGACCAGCGGGCCCCGTCTGGCCAGCGGCGGACCGAACACCATCCCGTACGCGAGCGTCACCGCCCCGCTGAAGAGCACGCAGACCAGCCACGCGAGCCAGTCCGGAGCACCCGCGTTGGTCAGGGACCAAGCGATCAGAGCGCCCATGGCGCCGACCGCGCCGAATGCCAGATAGACCACTCCAGTGGCCTGATAGAGAACCACCGTTCCCACCCCGGAAAGGGCGTACACCCCTCCGAGGGCGAGACCGCTCACTATGAACGGCTCGAAGTCCAGCCAGCTCGGCACAGTCGACCTACCTTGGGCGCTCTGTCGCTTGTTCCGTCATTTACCTCAATGCGGCACTGCCGTCAGCCGAGGCCTGCCGCCTTGCGGTAGGCGGCTATCTGCGGGTCGACCGACGAGATGTCGGTACAGCCCTGGGCTATCACCATCGTGCCGTTGTTCGGCGTGACTGTGTAGTCCGTGTTGTTCGGAATGTGCATCGGGTAAGGGCCGTACGTCCACGGCTTGCACAGCATGCCGGTGTCGAAGTTCGTCACGCCCCTGACCGCGGCGTTGACACTTGCCACCGTGTACGGGCCGGTGACCGACTCCAGCGCGTGGACCATGATCTCCGCCTCGGCAAAGCCCATCTGGCTGAAGCTGCCGACGCCGCCCGAGACCGACTTGCCATACTGGGCGAGGATTGCCTTGTACAGGCTCATCGACGGGGTGCTGGTCGGGTCCGGCGGGGTCAGCTCGGCGTTGACGAACAGCTTGTTGTTCCACTTCGGGCCGAGTGCCTTGGCGAGGAAGTCGGTGTTGCAGGGTGTCGAGCAGCCCCACAGCTTCACCCGGTTCTCCAGGCCAAGCTTCTGTGCGGCCTGCAGGATCACCAGCGCCTCCGGCGGGGTGAAGTTGAGGACCACGGCGCCGTTCGGCCCCGCGTCGTTGACCTCCTTGATCGCCACCGAGTTGGCGTCCGAGATCGGCACGTTCTCGGTCAGCTGCACGATCGGGGTGTGCGCGGCCGCCGCGAGCGCGGCCGGGCCGGCCGCGATGTACCCGGTGCCCGGGACGTTCGACTGGTCGAAAACGACCTTCGAAACGTGCTGCGAGAGTGCGTACTGCACCGCCCCGTCGGAGCTGTACCGCGGGCCCATGTTGACCGCGGCGCTGTTCGGGGTCGAGTAGCACTCGGGTGCGATCCCCGAGTCGACGACGTAGTAGCCCAGCTTCTCCCAGTATGCGTGGTTGATCGTGCATTCGAGGATGGACGTATTGCCGACGATCCCCACCACGTGGTCGGTCTGGACCAGCTGCTTCGCGTCAGCCGCTATCTGGGCCGGGTTGGTCTGCTCGGTCTCGATGTAGTACTTGATCGGGTGGCCGTTGATACCACCGTTAGCGTTGACGCAGTCGAAATACGCGCCGACCATGTTTGGGATGTCGGTGAACGACGTCCCTGGCTGGTTGGTGGCGATTGCGCCCAGCGGAATCGGCGTGCCGGTTGCCTTCACGCCCGGCTTGGTGCCGCACTGCGACGTATTCACCGCGGTGCTGGCCGGTGAACCACTTGTGCTCGGCGATGTACTGGTGGAACTGCTACTGCTACATCCGGCCGCAGCAAGCAATCCGATTGCCGCTACCAGTGCCGCGGCTGACCGCGGTCCCGGAGCGTGCCCACGCATCCTCACCTAATCCCACCTCCTGGTGGTGCAGGCATGAACCTTGCCCTCGGGAGAGGCGAGCTGATACTCGCGCTCTGTCGTCGCAACCGGTTTGAAGCGACGACGCCCGACCCCAGTTCATGACAATGTTCGAGTCGGGCGTGCTTTAATGTGCCTTGGATGCTAGATGTCCGCCAGCGCACCACGCAAGGGTGGTTCATTACGATCCGGACGTCATCGAAACGATCTTGTGCAGAGGCGCAAATCCAGTACCCAGGTGGTTGTGCGAGGTCACAAACGGCCAGCCCGGTCCGGTAGGTGGGCATTGCCTGCGGCAGCCGTGTATGCCAACGTCACCTGTGTGTACCCCGAAGCATCCGACGGTGACCTGCTCTGGACGCCCAGCCCCGATACGGTGGCCCGGGCCAATGTGACAGTCTTCATCGACTGGCTGGCCCGCGAGCGCGGGCTGC
>DPMS01000238.1 GCA_003541285.1 Actinomycetota bacterium | reverse complement strand
GAACGTCTACGGCGGGGTGGTCTACGGCCGGGTCCTGGACGAGGTCATCCCCCGCTGGTGGGAGCAGGTACCGGTGCAGCGCTGGGTGGTGCGCCGGTCCACCATGGTGCTCACGCCCACGCAGGCGCTCGCGGTTGACTTCCGAACGCAGGCCTGGGGCAGCCCTCCCTACAACGGGATGACGGTCTACCGGCCGGACTTCGACAGCTGGCTGGCCGGCCATGCGGTCGCGGCCGGGGCCGACCTGATCACCTCCACCGTGGCTGCCGGCCTGCTGCGCGACGAGCGGGGCGCGGTCGTGGGCGTGCGCACCGACCGGCCGGAAGGCGACCTGCCCGCCCGCGCCGTGATCGCCTGCGACGGGGTGAACTCCTTCCTCGCCAAGGAGGCCGGGCTGCTGCCACGCACCGATCCTGCGCACCTCACGCTCGGGGTGAAGGAGGTGCTCGACCTGCCGGCTGCGGCGATCGAGGAGCGGTTCGGCCTCGCCGCGCACGAGGGAACCGACATCGAGATGCTCGGCGCGACCCGCGGCATCCCCGGCGGCGGGTTCCTCTACACCAGCTCCGACACGGTCAGCATCGGGGTGGTGGTGTCGCTGCCCGGCCTGACCGAGGCGAAGGTCCGCCCGGAAGACCTCATCGCCGACCTGAAAGCCCATCCGGCGATCGCTCCCTATCTGCGCGGCGCCACGATCAAGGAATACTCGGCACATCTCATCCCCGAAGGCGGCTACAGCGCCATCCCGGAACTGGCGGTCGACGGCATGGTCGTCGCGGGCGACGCGGCGGGCCTGTGCCTGGCCACGGGCCTGTGGCTGGAAGGCGTCAACTTCGCCATCGGGTCCGGGCTGGCCGCGGGACGGGCGGTGGCCGCGGCCCTGGCAGCCGGTGACACATCCGCCCGCGGGCTGGCTGGTTACCGCCGCGACCTCCAGGCGGGCTTCGTCCTCGCGGACCACAAGCGGCTGCGCAGGGCGCCGCAGGTGGTCCTCGCCGACCGGCTCCAGCAGCGTTACCCGGGCCTGCTGTGCGACCTCACCGAAGGGGTCTTCACGGTCACCAACCCCGTGCCCAAGCCCGGCGTGCTGCGGCTGCTCCGCCGGTCGGCAACGCACCACCAGGTCAGCCTGGCCGGCCTGATCCGTGATGGCCTAGCGGCCATGAGGGTGTTCAGATGAGGCCGGGTATCCCGATCAAGCCGGTGCTCGTTGAGGAGGCCATCGTGAGCGGGCAGAACGCTGCACAGCGGTGGGCGCCGCTGTCCTTCGAGGAGCGGATGGCCACCGTCGAGTTCCGCGTGGGGGCGCGGCCGCACATCACTGTCGACGCCGGCGTGTGCCGGTCCTGCACCACCAGGGCATGTGTCACCGCCTGCCCGGCCGGCCTGTTCATCCCGACCTCCGATGGCGGGATCCTGTTCAACTACGAGCAGTGCTTTGAGTGCGGGACGTGCTATCAGGTCTGTGACTCAGCGGGCGCGATCACCTGGACCTATCCCGACGGCGGCGAGGGCGTCGTCTTCCGCCATGGCTGACGTGGGGCCCGGTGGCCCGGACGGGCCACTGATCGTCGCCTGCCTGCGCTGCGCCGACCTGCGGCCCGAGGTGGACACGGTCACCGGCGCTGTCCGGCGGCAGCCGCAGGCGGCTACCGCCGGCCCGGCCGAGTGGGCCGCGCTGGAGATCGCGCTGCGGGTCGCGGGCGCGTGGGGTGGACGGGTGCTCGCGCTGGCAGCGGGGCCGCCCGCCGCCGAGACGGTGCTGCGGGAGGCCCTGGCTGTGGGCGCCGGTGCGCTGCGGGTGGAATGGGCCGGCCACGGGCATCAGGCCGGCCGGCCCGGTGACGGGTACCTGGCGGAACTGGCAGGCGACGAGCAGCCGCTCGCCAGGGCGCTGGCCGGCGCGGTACGCCAGCAGCGGCCCGCGCTCGTTTTGTGCGGCGATCGCTCAGGGGACCGCGGCACCGGGGCGCTGCCCGCGTTCCTCGCACACGAACTCGGCGCCGCGCAGGCACTCGGGCTCGTGTCCCTGGCGGCGGACGGCAGTCAGTTGCTGGCCGAGCGAAGGCTGCCGGCGGGCCGGCGCGAACGGCTGTGCGTCCCGCTCCCCGCGGTGTGCTCGGTCGAGGCGGCCGGGGTCCGGCTGCGGCGGGCCGACCTGCCTGCCACGCTGGCCAGCGCGGAGGCCACCATCACCGTGGCCGGCATGCCGACGGCCGCCGCCGTGCGGCGGATCCGGGTACTGGGCACACACCCGTACCGGCCCCGGCCACGCGAGCTGCCCGCCCCGTCCGGCACCGCGCTGCGCCGGACGCTGGAACTGACCGGGGCGCTGGTGGAGCGCACCCCGCCGACCGTGATAGGCCCCCTGCCCCCCGGCCAGGCCGCCGACGAGCTGCTGACGTATCTGCGCCGGCACGGCTACCTCGCTGCCGGTGACCCGGATTGACTGCCCGGCGCGCCGGCCACGGCTGGCCGGGCCTGGCCGGCCTCACGCCACTGGCCGTGCTCCCGCTGGGGCCGTGCGCGGATGGCGGCTTCACGGGCTGAGCCGGCCGCCACTGCCCGCTGCCGGTGCGCCCGCCGGGCTGGGGCCGCCGCCGGATACCAGGTTGCCGGACGGATTCGCCGTCGAGCTCGCCGGCGACGTGCACCGCTCGCGTGACGGCCGGCTGATGCTCGGCGGCTCGCCGCCCAGGCTGCTGCGGCTCAGCGGGTCAGCGGCGCGGCTGCTCGAGCCCGGCCGGTTCACTGTGGCGGACGCGGCGACGGCCAGGCTGGCCCGGCGGCTGGTGGATATCGGCGTCGCGCTCCCGCGCCCGGCTGGCGGGCCGGTCAGCGACGTCACGATCGTCATCCCGGTATGTGACCGGGCGTTCCTGCTGCACCGCCTGCTCACCGCGCTGCGGGCCGATCCGGAGACGGCCGGCCTGCCGGTGCTGGTCGTCGACGACGGATCGGCCAGCCGCGCCGAGGTGGCCTCGGTGGCCCGCAGGCACTGCGCCACCCTTCTCGTTCATCCGCGCAACCGCGGGCCCGCGGCAGCGCGCAACACCGGGCTGCACAACGCCACGACCCGGTTCGTCGCATTCTGCGACTCCGACGTGCAGCCGCAGGCCGGCTGGCTGGGCCCGCTGCTGGCGCAGTTCGCCGATCCCGCCCTGGCGCTGGCCGCGCCCAGGGTGGTCGCTACGCCCCGCGGGCGGCCGGGCTGGCTCGACAGGTACGAGGACGTCCGGTCGCCGCTGGACATGGGCGCGCGCGAGGCGCCGGTCGTGCCGCTGTCCGCGCTGGCCTATGTTCCCGGCGTGACCCTGGTGGTCCGCCGGGATGCAGTCGGCGCCGGTTTCGCGCCGGAGCTGAGGTTCGGCGAGGATGTCGACCTGTGCCTGCGGCTGTACGAAGCCGGCTGGCGGATGCGCTACCTGCCGGGCTCCCGGGTGGGCCATTGCCACCGGACCGACTTGCGTAGCTGGCTCGCGCAGCGCGCCAGCTACGGGTCCGCGGCGGCCCAGCTGGCATTGCGGCATCCTGGCCTGGTACCACCGCTGAACGCCGCGCCGTGGTCGGTGGCCGCGTGCATGCTGGCGGTGCGCGGGCGGCCCGCCCCGGCCGGCGCCGCCGTGGCGCTGACAGCGGGAACGGCGATAAGGCTGATCCGCCGGATCCCCGACGCCGACACGCCCG
>DPMS01000085.1 GCA_003541285.1 Actinomycetota bacterium | reverse complement strand
AAGTGCTGGTCCGTGCCGCGCCATATCTGGCTGTTCTACGGGTGAATGACCCTGCATTGAGTCTCCCGTACTCCAGCGCGTAGCCGGCGATCTGCATCGGGAGCCGATCACAGCCCAGAACCACATGCCACCGCGTGCACCGTTACCGGCAAGGTCGTGGACGTTGGCTGAGATTTTCAACCTGGAATTCGGCGCCGGGACCGTATCCGGCCGCTGCCGCCGGACCCGCCGATGCGATCAGTGCTGCGGCGCCCAGGCCTCCACATGCGGCCAAAGCAGCCGCGAGCCTGACGGGTGTCCTCCATACCGTGACTGACCCCCGGATCTGTGTGGTTCGGTGCTCACCCGGGACCGGGCCCGGGTGAGCACCGTGTTGGGATCAGCCGGCCGCGGCTGGCCGTAGGCCGAACTCAGGCAGGACAGAGTTCGGTGGCTAGGTCCCCAGTCACAAGGCAGCGCGAGAACGTCCCGGGGATGGACTCGGTGAGCATGTTCGTGGTGTCCTCGATCTGCACCATCGTGTAGCTGACGAAGGCGAGTGTGAGCTTCTGGCCCGAGGGGCAGGCGAAGCTCCCTGCACTGGGCGGGAACAAGGTGAGGGTCTGGCTGATGGAGCCGTTCTTGCCGGACGTGAACGTGCCCGCCGCGGACACGGGACCGCTGACCGTCTCCTTGTTGGCCGCCGAGGGATGGTTGCCGCCGCCGTTGATGCATGCGTACGTGGCGGTGGCGTCCGCGCTTGCGAGGTAGGTGATCGTCTGGTTGTTGCCGAGTCCGGCTTCCTTGAAGCTGACGTTGAGGTTAGGCCCGCTGCCCTGGAAGGCGGCGCTCGCCGAGACGAAGTGCGGGCTGGCCGCCAGCGCTGCTGGAGCGGCAAGGAACAGGGCTAGTAGCGCTACAGGCAGCGCTAGGAGTATGCGTCGCATGAGTCCTCCTCAGCGAGGATGCGAACGGCTGCCACATAGTCTGGGTAGGCTCGCTTTGCCTCCCGTCCGTGGCTCAGCCTGGGTTGGCAAGTCCTTGGTGAAAGTTCGGCGGGCGGGAGGTTCTCGCGCGCGGGCGCCTGCGGGCCGCCGCGGCCTGGCAGTCGCAGCAGGACTTCCGGGATTCCCCGCTCCGGCCAGCGCGCAGTCGCGGAGGCCGACGCTAATTGCTGGCTTCATCTCCTGGCCGTCGCCGGTGTGCGGCCCGTGACGTCTGGCTTTACCGCTAAGCGGCATCGGGACCCTGCTGGAGCGAGGCCGGCACGAGCCATTTCTTGGATAGTTGGCCATGCCACCCCCTCGTGGCAGTCCAGCACAACACAGGCTCGGTATCTGACGCGTATTCCCCGTAAGCCGCCCACGGTAGGCACATCCCACGCCGAAAGACAAGGGCTTACTCGCGGGTAATTAGCGGAAGCTAGTTCGCCGTCGCTCCACCCGAGCCGGTGGGGGGCGACTTAGGTGCCGTCTGCCCTGAGCATGGGACGACCTGCTGAGGGTTGTTGCCACGAGGATGGTACTCCTTCTCAGTCAGGGCAAACCGTACGCTGCGTACCCGCCCAGACGACCCACGGGACCGCCGCCGTAACCGCGGCGCGGCCGTCCGGGACCTGTGCTGTCCGCTGGTCATCCCCGTCCCCCTCCGCTGCTGCTTGCGTGCTATTCGCTGCCGCTCTGCCGTTTTCACTGTCGCCCCGTGCCATTAACTATTTCGGCTGGCTGAGCCCCTGTGGCGGCCATTATGCACCCGTGGACCGCGCCGGTCCACAATTAAGTGAACGACGGTGGATATCTTGCTTCGCTTCATGTTGCGGCTATCCACACAGCGGCCAGTCAAGTGGCTCACCTGCATCATCGCCTACGGGAGGCCCGTCCATGCCAGCGTTTATCTCCCTCCGGGCGCTGCCCTGCCAGCGGGGTTCGCCGATGCCCGTTAGGTGACGGAGAATAGTTCAGAGGTGTTCAGGAGAGTCCATTCTCATTCAGCGTTCCTCGTGATTCCCGCCCGTATCAGAATGGGCCGGGCCATGTCATTTCATGCCTGCCCGCCCGCTGCGAAGCGGGCAGGCTGGGTCGGGGCGCCGGGCATGGATGGAGGGAGGGACAGGCATGCCGGCGGTCACCCACCGCAGACTGAGGTCATGAGCGCGCAGCGGGAGGAGTTGCTCCGCCTGGTGNNCTCCGCGCGGTCAAGAGCCGGGCGTGGCCGCCAGCCTGGTTCGGCGCTGGCAAGGGCCGGACCACCGATGTGGCTGCCCGGTCTGAGGAACTGCTCAAAGACGGCTTCGGCCGCCAGGCGTGATCGTCTGCGACACCGGCCCGCTGGTGGCCGCCGCCTTGGCGAAGGACGCCGACCATGCGGCATGTGTGCGGCTGTTCACCGAGATGCACGAAGCGGGCAGGCAGCTGCTTGTCCCCGCAACCGTCGCCGCCGAGGTCGGCTACCTTCTGGCCCGCGAAGCCGGTCCCAATGTGGAGTCGATGTTCCTGGCCTCGCTCGCGGCAGGCGATTTCAACAGCCGTGGATCTGGTCGCCGCTGACTACGCCCGGATGGCCGAACTGGTCGTGACGTACGGCGATCTCCCCTTTGGCACCACGGACGCCTCCGTGATCGCCATCGCCGAGCGGCTCAAGGTGACCGACGTAGCCACTCTCGACCGACGGCACTTCACTGTCGTCCGCCCCAACCACGCGAACTCGCTGACCCTGCTTCCGTAGTGGTAGTGCCGTAACCGGCAACGTTTGCCCTATCCCGCGAGCCGCGATGAGT
>DPMS01000769.1 GCA_003541285.1 Actinomycetota bacterium | reverse complement strand
GGCTCGTAAATCATGCTGGCACCCACGCGGTCAACGATGATGAAGTTGTCCCACGCCCCGTAGACCATGAGCGCGTTCCCGGTCCCGGTTCCGGTCCCGGCACCAGTCGAGGGGATCGAGGACGATTCGGCGATCGGCTTGCCGAGCAGCTGCTCGGGGGTGTCATCACCAAAATTCGCCCAGAAACTGGAGCCGCCGTACACGTCCAGCGACCGGGCCTTGTTGATCGTCGAGATGTCAGCAAGCCACCCGATGGAGGGGGACTTGCGGAACCGGGCACCGAGCGCGGACTGCGTATCGTAGATGTCCTGCGCCGGCTGGGAACCGGTGCCGGAGAACGCCTGGCCACCGGATGCAGCCGCCACCCGCTGCCCAGTGCCGGCGATCGCGGGCAGGATACCGAGGGCCGAGCCCGCATTGCCTGAGCCGCCGGTGCCCACTGCGAACTGGGATTCCTCCAGGATGTCCCGCTCATCCGCGAACAGGCCCGGCAGCTGCTCGGCGAAGTTCGTGTCACCGGCCGCNNTTCGGGCCGCCGATCGACTCGTAGGAGCCGAACACCCACGCCGCGGCCTTCTTCACGTAGATCTGGATCTGGCCGACCCCGTTGGTGAACCCATCACCGGACGCCGTGCCCTCATCGATCATCACGGCCGTGACGCCAGCGCTGTTGACGCCCTGCCACGCGTTGGACGTGGTCTGCACCACACGGGAAATGCGCCGGTACGGGTTCGCCGCGCCGTCGTTGGTCAAAACGATCGTCGGGTCCAGGATGTAAGGCAGCAGGTAGCCGCCCTGGCCGCCGGACGCGATACCCAGCGACCGCTCGGCGACCCGGCGCCCTTCGCCCATCGGGTCATTCAGGTAGGCGCGGAACGCATCCACGTAGTCATCCGACCCGGTCAGCAGCATGTGCCGGGCGATCTCCGGCCGCGCCCCCAGGTCGGGACCGTGGTAACCGGCGCCCTGCATGCGCGCCAGCACCGTTTCGGCACGGTCACCGATGAGCAGCCCGCGCTTGGCGTGCTGCTCGACGACCGCTTCCGCCCGCGAGAGCAGGTCCTTTGACGCGACGAATCCACCCCGGACCGCGTCGAGGTCCTCGAACGGGTCGTGGCGGGCCATGAACTCCGGGCCGCTGCGGCCCATGTCCGTCCCGGCTTCCCGGGAAGCCGGGTCTTCCGCCTGCCGGGTGATGCCGCGGACCCGCTCCATCCGCTCGATCAGCGGCTTGGTGCGGGCATCCAGTTCCTGCCACCGTTCCACGAGGGTGTCACGGGCATCGCCGTCCCCCTCCTCGGTGACGGACTCGTCGTTCTCCATCCGCTTGAGCTCAGCGGCGATCCGTGCCTGCTCGTCGAGCAGGTCCTGCAAGGTAGCCATCCCCAGGCCCTTCCTGGCCTCAGAAGGTGAGGCCGATCCGCTCACGCTGCTCGGCCGCCCGCAGGCGGTACAGCGCGTGCTGGTGATACCGGGCCGAGTGCTCATCGCCCGCGGTGCGGGTGAGCGGGTCGCCGGCGGCGGGTCCCTCACCAGAGGGAGTGCCAGGATCGCCGTAAAACTCGTCGTCATCGCCCAGGACGGCGTCACCTGGGATGGACATTCTCACGCCGAGAATCTCGGCGCCGGAGTAAGCGGGCCACAGCACCGGCCCGTACTCGCGCAGGCCGAGCTCGGTGCGCCGCACCACCGGCAGCGAACCGCCCTTCGGCCGGTACCGCTCACCGGGGGCCAGCGGCGGCGAGGAGCGCACGATCCGGCCCGTGAACGACTGGGACGTGATCGCCCCGGAACGGATCGACTCCAGGATCTCCTCCGCCACCGGCGTCTCGTTGTACCGCGTCCGGGTGAGCAGCCCCCGCGACTCGGCCCGGATCATCACCGGGACACCGATCGGCACGCTGTACTTGTCGGACGCGGACCCGTCGATACGCCGGCCATGGTTGTACAGCACCTTCACGTTCGACAGGCCACCCCGCTGGCGCTCGATGTGGTCGATCGCACGGCTGAACGCCGACCGGTCGATCACCTCGCTGTAATGGCCCTCAGCGTCGTGGATCTCGGCGGGCTGCTCGAAGACGGTCGCGTACGCCTCCACCACCCGGCCCGACGACTCGCCGTCGGCGGACCGCATGATGTGCATGTCCTCCAGCGGGTACAGCCGCATGTACTCCACCTGTGACCGGTGCGCGCCACCACCGCCGTGCGCCTTGCGCGCCACGGCGGCGAGCTTCCTGAACGGCGCCCGGCCGTACTTCTTCCGGCCGATCCACGCGGCCAGCGCGTGCGGGTCGTGCGCGCCCTTGGCGGCCAGCGACGCCGACAGGGCCTTGAACCTGGCACCGGTCCCCACCGGGCCGGCGAACTTCGTGGCCGCCCGCAGCGTCTGATGCTGCCCCGGCGCGCCGCCCTCCCAGCCGGGCATCCCCGCCAGCGCCTTCTCAGCCGCCTCCATGTGCGGCACCCCCATGCCGGTCATGTCCGGCAGGTCGGACAGGTCCCCATCCCACGAGCTGTCCAGGCCGTCACCGTCGTAGTCGCCATCCGGTTCCGGGGTCGCACCAGCCACTGTGGCCCTCCCTGCATGCTTGTGTTCCATCGCTGCGTGCGCCGCCGGGTAGATTCCCAGCACCGCGTGATGCCGCTCGTTGCAGAACCCCTTAGCCCGCTCCGGGGCCATGTGCGCGTCCTCCACCGCCAGCCGCACGCACCGGCCGAAGTCACCGGGCTCACCCCAGCGGATCCGCGCCGCGCCCTCACCGTGCTCCCACCAGTGCGCCAGCTGATGCGGGAAATGGCCGGGGATACCGCTGTCACCCGCCATCTGTGTTCTCCCTCCGCACCGACGCCGGGCGCGCGCCCGGCCGCGTCCCATTCCCGCCATCACCCGGGCTGACCGCCCCCACCGGCAGCCGCGGCACCGACCCCACCGGCAGCGGGTGCACACCCGGCCCCGACCCCGGCGGCTGCCGCAGCAGGTGC
>DPMS01000812.1 GCA_003541285.1 Actinomycetota bacterium | reverse complement strand
CGGGCCCTGGCCCTTCCGGGCCTACGTCGTTCCGATCGTCCTGGTCTGGGGCGAGGCCATCACCGCCCGGAACCTGCTGCGCGGGGTCAAGAGACGGGCCGAGGCAAGCCCTACCGGACCTTCCGGCTAAGACGCCTGATCGCGGCGCTGCCAGGAGTGCGCTGTTGGCGCGCACATGCACCCTGACCGTCTTGAGGGCGGTGCTGGGGTGCGGGGGTTCAGGGGGCTGGCCGCAGGCGAGCGTTGAACAAGGTCACGATGCGCTGGCGGGCGCCTGCTGCTGAGGGTTGGTGATAGCCGGTGTGGGCGAACTTGCCTTCCACCAGCGCCCACAGGGGGCGTCTCGCCGGGAGCAGCGCCGGTAACGATCAGGGTCAGACGCAACGATGGCGGCGACATCGAACCTGTACTCCAGGTCATTTCCCCGTAACAGCGGTCAGCACCACCAATGACGCCGGGCCGGGCGCCGTCCACGACTTGCCTGGCAACGCTGCGGGCCATCGAGGATGTTCCGCCTCGACGGGCTGGGACGCCTATCGGTGCGCCTGCCGGCACTGGCCGGCGCGCACGAACCGGATGAGCATGACGAAGCGGCAGTCGCCCTGGATGCTGCCGCCTGTGGAGTCCCGGCCCGCGGGTACCGTGAGCCCTGTGGCTCACATCAGCGGTCATGTCCGCATCGCTGCGCCGATCGAGCGGGTATTCGACACGGCCGCCGACTCACGCAACGAGCCATCGTTCAACCCAGCCATGAGCGACGTCGAGCTGCTCACACCGCCACCCATCGGGCTGGGCGCACAGCTCCGTGCACGCATGGGAAAGACGGGCATGGTGATGCTTGTCGAGCTCACCGAGTTTGACCGGCCGCACCGGCTCGGGTCGCGCACGACCAGCTCGATGATGGAGACCTCCGGGGCGCTGACCTTCACCGCCGACAGCGACGGCACGGTCATGAGCTGGGACTGGCAGGTGCGCCCGAAGGGCTGGATGCGGGCGCTCGGCCCGCTGGCCGGACGTCCCCGACGCCGCCGAGCCGCCGCCGATCACCACGTAGTCGAACTGCGCCATCGCGCCCTCCTCAGGCGTGCGCCACGCGCGGCGCGCGGCGCCGCTTTTCATAGGCCCCGGTGGCCGCGCCGAGGATGCCCTTGGGCATGAAGATGATGAACAGTACCAGCATCAGGCCGTAGAGGGTGGTGTCCAGGCCGTGGATCTCGTGACCCAGGCTGAGGCGCAGCCCCTCGGCCAGCAGCAGCGTGAACACCGCGCCGACCGTGGGGCCGAGGCGCACGAACATCCCCCCGGCGATCGCGCCGAACACCNNGCAGGTCGACCCAGGTGAGCACGTGTCCGGCACCGTGCACGAGCCAGGCTCGCGCCGGCGGGCGGCGAACGGGCGGCTGGTAACGCGGGCGCTTCGTCACGGCGTGCCACCCGGGCCGTGGATGGATGCGCTGGAGATGCCGCCGAACATAGCCGTCTTCGGTGCCTGGCCTGGGCCGGGCCGGAAACCGCGAGGCAGGCTGGGCCGGCTCATCCGCCGCTGGCGTGCCAGCCGCTGCTAGATGGGGATGCCGGTGGCTGCATCAATCCGCTGAGACGGATGATGCCTGGCGTGGATCATGGCCGCAGGGTCTGTCGTCGTGGCGCGCGCCGGCGCGTGCCACGCGTACGGCGTGCTTCCCGATCGCGTTCCTGGCCACCACGCGGCCCCCGCCAAGTGGAGCCAACCTGACCTATCTCTCGTGATTGGGGCTCTCGCGAGGAGGGCCGGTCCGGTTGCGATCCTCGCACACCGGTTCGCGGGGGCGCTCATCGTTCGCCGGGCTTCAGAATCGTCCGATCGGGCACGCGCAGCCACACAGGCCGCGCTGCCGCTCTGGCTTCCTTGCGCTGCTTCCAGCGCCCGGTCCAGATGCCACCCGCCTAGCACCGCGCCAAGAACTGACGGATGCTACCGGGGCAGACGAGCAAACAACGAGCAACCACGGCCAGCGGATGATCGCCGCGCGCGGGGGAGGCTGACCCGCGAGTCCCCTTGCCAATGGCCGCTCACTTCGTGAGGCCATGCTGGCTCACATGGCCGTCAACTCGCTTGCTGACATGCCGATCAGCGGGTGGCGACTGTCAGCGCTCACCTCGACGTGGACTCTCTCACGAACGCTCCGCAGCCGAGATCCGCCAGGTATGGTGGCCGTAACCGGTTCGGAGCCGCTGATGACTGAGCCGTTGCTGCTTGACCAGTTCATACCGCAGTACGACCATGCGATCGTGTACTCGCAAGTGCTCCGGGCGCCACGGCAGGACTGCTTCGAGGCGCTCGTGAACATGGACATCCTGCAGATTCCGGTGATTCGCCTGCTCATCCGGGCTCGCGGGCTGCCGCAACGAGTCGCGGACGCTGTCCGGCGACGCGGTGCTGAGGCCAGGGAAGTGTCGTGGCCGGCGACGTTTCGGGTCCGGGATCTTGGCGCGCTCGGATGGATCAAGCTCGGCGAAAGGCCCGGCGCCGAACTCGTCTTTGGGATCGTGGGCAAGCCGTGGCAACCTGTGGCCAGCGGGTCAGGCGAGCCGGTCGCGGCCGGGCAGTTCGCCGGATTCGACGAGCCCGGCTTCGCCAAGATCGCGGAGAGCACCCGCGTCGACCCGTATGGCGACCGTTCCTCGATCGTGATTGTTGAGTCGCGCGTTGCCCTGACTGATGCGGACAGCCGGCGACGGTTCCGGCGCTACTGGCTGATGATGGGTCCGTTCATGAAGCTGATGCGCCCTGTGATCATGCACGCGCTCGAACGGCAGTTGCATTGACCGAGCCAACGTACAGGTTGACGCCCACGGCCCTAAGCTTGTGATTAAACCCATGAAGATCATTTAACTGTTTGTGGTGCCGTCACCGGCTGCTTCTCGCCGCTCCGGCGTTTCTTCCTGGTCGGGGCGGTGTTCTTCTTGCCGACGGGGTGGCGGTGGCGGGGGTGGCCGGG
>DPMS01000396.1 GCA_003541285.1 Actinomycetota bacterium | reverse complement strand
TGGTGGCGCGAACGACGCACCACCACGCCCGCCGCCGCGGGCCCGGACGGTTATGCCAGCGGGGACCAGGCCGGGGTCGTCGGCTGACCGGCATGCCAGCCTCGGGCCTCCGCGCTCGGGCCTCCGCGCCAGTTCACCCAGCGCTGTCTGACCTCGGCTGGGACGGCGTGCCGTCGCGGCGGCCGACGGCCACCAGCGCCACGACCATGCAGGCCAGCGGCACTGCGGCCAGGGCGTAACGATAGTTGTACTGGTGCCCCGCCACCGGGACGACAAGGACGGCCACGGCCGACACCCACAGCAGCACGGCGGCGCTCGTCCGGCGCTTGCGAAGGACGAGCCCGGCCAGCCCGACGGCGAAGACGAGGGCGAACAGCACCCCGGGCAGGAAGCCGAGGTCCTGGTAGACGCCCATGAGATGGGCATAGGGCTGTTCCAGCCGGGTTCCGATGTGAGCACCCAGGTAGGGGGCTATCCCCGTGGTGTTTCCCGTGTAGGCCTGTACCGCGTTTACCTCGTACTGGTAGGTGTGGCTGGACGCCGCCCGGTGCTGTGAGGTGGGGAACTTCCAGCCAGAGTCGGTTCGCAGGAACGTGGCCGCGACCCCCTCACCAACCACCAGGGCGTAGCCCAGCGGCTGTGCCTCGATCGCCCGGATCGCGAACGCCTGCGCGCGGGCGTTCTTGGCCGGCGTGAACGCGACGTTGTACGGCTCATATCCCTGGGAGGGGGACCAGGGCTGCCACGGCCAGTCCCGGCGGATCCACAGGAAGTCCTGCGGCGTCTCCTGCCTGCCCAGGGTGCTCCAGGAATAGGGGTTGGGCCGGAGCTTGCCGGGGAGGGCGGGATTACGGTCCGGGCACAGCGCCAGCAGATCCGCGGGCGGCTTGATGACCGCACAGTTGGCGAAGGACATCGTGCGTGACCACAGGAACAGCCCGTCGCTGTTGGTCAGGCTGTAGGTGCCCCAGGCGGTGGAGAACCAGCCCGCGTAGGCGGCCACCGGCAGCACGCCGGCCAGCAGCGCGGCGCCTGCCCGCCGCCAGCCGGATCGTATGACCAGCAGGTAAACGGCAATGAAGACGATCAGCGGCAAGGCGGTCGGCCGCACGAGACTCGACACGCCCATGAGCAGGCCTGCCAGGATCGCGCGCCACATCGGCAGTGGGCGCCGGTGGAGCAGCATCGCGAAGGCAGCGATCATGAGGAAGGTCGCGAGCGTGTCAGACATGATGGAGTGCTCGACCAGCAGCTCACGGCGGTCGAAGAGCACCGGCGCGGCCGCGAGGGTGGCCCCCCACTGGGGAACGCCGTGCCGCCGCACGAATGCGTAAACGAGGACCGCTATGCCCAGGCCGACCAGGTGCTGCAGCCCGGCGACCAGGGACAGCGAGTGGAACGGCTTGAGCAGCCAGAGGAGGAACGGGTAGCCGTCGGGATTGTCCGGGTCCGGCGTCAGCCGGGCCGCGTCCATCAGGTAGATGTAGGAGTCCAGCCTGATGAGCACGGCTGGCTGGTAAGCGACCATGGTGATCAGCCGCAGTACCACCGCCACGGCGAGCGCGGCACAGAAGAGCCAGTTCCTGGCCACCAGGCCGGCCAGGCGGGTCAGCCCGCCGTCCAGCCCCCGCCAGGTCCGCTGCGCGGTNNCCCGGCTGATTGACACCGGTACCCGGCTCGCCGACGCGGCTGGACTCGCTAACGCTGCCCACGGGGGGTCACCCTCTCCTTGCTGGGCGGCGAGGCCGCGCGGCGGGTCGCTGCCTGCTACCGGACGAACAGCCCTCATCCGAGCAACAGCACAAGATTACGGGACAACAAGCCTAGATCAGCCGGCGTCCGCCGTTGACCCAGACCCGCTGACCCGGCCTGCGGCGACCGCCCAGCCGCGGGCGCCATCGGCGGACGGCTCGTAGCGCCGCAGGCCTGGTGCCGCGCAGCAGTGCGCGCATCCCGGCGAGGTCGGCTGGGCCGGCCAGGTGCACCACGTCGATGTGGCGGCCTGACAGTTCCTGGACCTGGCTGATCACCCGCCGGTAGGCGAGCGCGAGGCTGTCCAGGATGCACCGGGGGAGAACCGCCCCGCCGGCGCGCCGCGGCTGCCGGCGGACGCGGCAGCGGGCTGGCCAGCAGCAGCGGGCGCACTCGTGTCACCTCGGGCAGACACCGGCGGAGCCGGGCTGCCGCTGCCCGCAGCCGCCTCGCCGTCAGCACCCACGGCCCACTCTCCTTCCTGATCGCTGCCCAGCCGCGCCATCGCATCGCCTTGCTGGTGCTGGTGGAATGTTTCAAATATGTGAAGCGGTGTCAGGCCAGGTTACGGACGCGTCAATAGCCCTGGTCACAGGTGGTTGAATCGTTACATAACCACCCGGTGACGGAGCCCTCCCCCCGTCAGACAAGGTCCGACGTGGGACGCTATGGCCGGATTCACATCCGGCTGAACATGCGCTCCTGGCCTGGCGCAACTGTCCCGGTTCGCGGGCGGACGTGTTTGACACGTTCCAATACCTGGCAGGACACTGACGGCACAGGAGGACGCCGTGGCAAACGCGCCGGTCAGCATCAGGGATGTCGCTGCCCACGCTGGCGTCTCCGTTGGCACGGTGTCCAATGTGCTCAACCGGCCGGACGTGGTTGCCGAGCCCACCCGCATCCGGGTGCAGGCCGCGATCAAGCAGCTGGGGTTCATCAGGAACGAGTCGGCGCGCCAGTTGCGGGCCGGCCGGAGCCGCACCATCGGCCTGGTCGTGCTCGACGTGGCGAACCCGTTCTTCACCGACGTCGCCCGCGGCGTGGAGGATGAGGCGGGCGAATCGGGCCTGGCGCTGATCCTGTGCAACAGCGACGACCAGCAGACGAAAGAAACGCACTACCTGGAGCTGCTGGAAGA
>DPMS01000395.1 GCA_003541285.1 Actinomycetota bacterium | reverse complement strand
TCGGGCGGGCAGCGCCAGCGCCTGTTCGTGGCCCTGGCCCTGGTCAACGACCCCGAGGTCGTCTTCCTCGACGAGATGACCACCGGGCTGGATCCCGCCGCCCGGCATGTGGCCTGGGACCTGATCGAGGCCATCCGCGATCGCGGGACCACCGTCGTGCTCGTCACGCACTCGATGGATGAGGCGCAGCGCCTGTGCGACCGGCTCGCGGTCATGGACGCCGGCCGGATTGTCGCCATGGACACCCCGCGCGATCTCATTGCCCGCAACACCCGGGAGGTGAAGGTCCGCTTCACCGCGGCCGGGGCGGACCTGCCCTGGCTGCGGGAGGTACCCGGCGTGGTGGGCGTCGGGCACCGGGACGGCCAGGTCGAGGTGACCGGCTGCGGGCCGGTGGCGGTCGACGTGGCGGCCGCGCTCGCGGCACACGGCCTGCGGCCCGAGGACCTCCAGGTGGACCGGCCGTCGCTGGAAGAGGTTTTCCTGCGGATCACCGGCCGGCGCCTGGACGAGGGATAGTGATGCACGCGCTGGCCAGGTCCACCTCGATCGAGGCGAAGCTGTTCCTGCGTGAGCCGCTGACGGTGGTGTTCACGCTCGCGCTGCCACTGCTGTTCCTTTTCGTCATGGGCGGGGTTTTCGGGAACAACCCGAACCATCACTACTACCGGGGGGTGGGCGCACTCGATTACTACGTCCCCGCCTACTGCGCTCTGGTGTGGGCGGCGGTCGGGCTGCTGGTCCTGCCGGTCCACCTGGTGCGCTACCGGGAGGACGGGGTACTGCGCCGGCTCCGGGCCTCGGCGGCACCGCCGTGGACCCTGTTCGGCGCGCAGGCCGCGGTGGCGTTCGGCATTTCGCTGGTGGGGTCGCTCCTGGTCATCGGGCTGGCCTCGGTGACGTACGACATCCATTTCCCGCACTCGGTGGCCGGATTCGCCGGCGCCTGGCTGCTGTGCGGCGTGCTGTTCTGCGCGCTTGGCCTGATGCTCGCCGCGATCCCGTCCTCCCGCGGCGCCCTCGGGGCAGGGCTCGGCCTGTTCTTCGTGATGATGATCCTCTCCGGCGCCGGCCCGCCGCCGGAGGTACTGACCGGCGCGATGCACTGGGTACACAACATGCTGCCGCTCACCTACATGCTGCGGCTGGTCCAGGACCCCTGGCTCGGCAAGCCGTGGAGCATGGCCGACACCGCGGTGGTGGCTGGCTTCACCGTGGCGGCGGCAGTCGCCGCCCGGTTCACGTTCCGCTGGGAGTAACCGGGCTTATCTCCCGCCGCGCTGGATCCCGCGGGCCTAGCCGTGCTTGGCCATGCGGTCCATTTCGCGCCGGATCTGCTCCTCGTCGATGTCGCGACGCCAGAAGACGTCCCAGGCGTTCAGGATGACAGCGATCCCCCATGCGACGATGGGGAAGACCGGCCAGAAGAACCCATGCACATCGGTGATCGCCCAGATCACCACCAGGAACCCGTTGACCAGGGTGTACACAAGGAGATGACCGTAGAAGTCACGCCGCTTCTTCAGCTGCCTGACAGCCTTATCGCGCAGCATCTGCTCGCGTGCCGTGTCGTCGTTGATGGCCATGGCACAATCCCCCTTCTGCTACCAGGATCGCAGGCCCGGCCGCGCTGGCGGAGGAGGCGTACGGCCCGGCCACCAGGGAGTTTCGTCCTCCATGGTGCCGGTGCGCATGAAACAGCCGGCTGCCGGGAACGCCACAGCTGTGCTGACCGAGGAGTCGGTTATGGGCATCTTCAAGTGGTTCGATTCCACCAGGTTTCCGGAGGAGCCGCGCTGGCTGCGCCGTTGGGTCGTCCTCACGCGCACGCGCGTCGACCCGAAACTCGACAAGATCAAGCGTGCCGCCGCCGCGGACGTCGCCAAGATGGAGGAAGAGGACCGCAAGTACTTCCGCCGGGACGGGCCCGGGCACCAGGAGGATGACCTCTGAGCCGGCTCCGCGGCCCGCTTAGACGAAGCCGCCGGCGACAGCCGGGTCGAGGTCGGGATGGTCGACGTAGGCCTGGCGCAGGTCCCGGGTGGCCTCGATCCAGTCCGCGTCCTCGTCAAGGATGACCCCGCCGGACCGCTGCCGGTAGACGCGCACGCTAGCGCGCCAGCCGTTGTTGTCCTCGCAGATGATCTTCTTGCCGTCGCCCGCCAACCCGGTCATGCCGTGGTCGGCCGTTGAGCAGAATTCCCCCGGCTCGTAGCAGTTGCCGCTGGCCGTGGTGGGATAACAAGACGCTGGCGGCGGCGCGGCTGATGGTGAGGGAGGCGGGGCAGGCGCCGTGCTCGGCACCGCCACTGGGGTCACGTACCAGGCGATAGCCCCAGACGACATTGACAACGACGCCAACGAACGCTAGCCCAGCGGCCGTGAAGGCCGCCACAGTGGTCAGATTCACCCTCGGGAGTCTGCCGACCGCTCCCCAGGCTGTGCAGGAGATTGAACGGCAGGGCACCTGGGCTTGTACCAGACCGACCCGCAGCCAGGCGCCTGGCACGCGACCGTCTGGTGGCCAGGCCGGCCGTTGCCCGTATGCACCGCCAGCGCTGGGGGCGCATTCGCTGCGGCACTAGCTCACGATGATCCGGCCCGGTCCCCACGGGTGCCCGTTCGCGCACTGCGTTGGGTAGCACCATCATTCGGGCAGCCCGGCCGAACTGGTGGAGTACCTCGAAGAGTTGCATGGGAGCGGATACTGCGGACCCGGGGCCAGCGGGCTGAGCTGCGTCCCCACGCACGCCCGGCCCGTGAGGCCGGGAGGGACCTAATGTTCCCACGCTAGGGACCATTGGCCCTGGGGACCAAGAAGCTGGGGCGGCAACCGTTGTGGTTGGTATCGCGCTTGCGTTCGGGGGTATGCGAGCACATGTGCCCGCTCGGGCATCCTCGGCGCGCGTTCTGCATAGTCCGAGAGGTACGTCATGAAGAACGTCGCTGCTCTGTTAGCGTTCGCAGCTGCATCCGTTCTGGGCGTGGCTGCCTGCGGGGGCGGAGGGGGAGCACCGGCCACCCCGGCGGCCAGCCAGACCACCAGTGCGAGCCCCAGCCCTACTCACCACACCGCACAGCCAGGCGAACCCGCCCTGCTCGCCGTGCCCGGGTACGACTACAGCAATCCCTCAAGCGCAGACGCCGCCAC